>JBCNQO010000335.1:0-3470 GCA_039592825.1 Flavobacterium sp. | reverse complement strand
GTTGAAATTGGCGTTGGCATTGTTCTGACGCGTCCCAACGCCGCCGCTAACCGAACCGGAAATGCCCGAAGTCGACTTGCTTTTGGTGATGATGTTGATGATTCCCGCAGAACCTTCGGCGTCGTATTTGGCCGACGGAGAAGTCACGACCTCGACGTTTTTGATCTGGTCGGATGGAATCGTGCGCAAAACGTCGGCAATGTTCGCGTTGGTCGAGCCCGTCGGTTTCCCGTTGATCAGGATTCTCACGTTCGCATCGCCGCGAACCGACACATTTCCGTCCATATCCACAGAAACCATCGGCACTTTCTGCAACACATCGGTCGCGTTTCCGCCCGCGGCCGTCACGTCTTTTTCTACATTATAGACGACTTTGTCGATTTTGTTCTGAACAAGTTGAGGCGCGGCAGTCACGACAACTTCGTTCAAAGCCGTAGAAGCGGCCGAAAGTTTGACCGTGCCCAAATCAAGATCGGGTTTGGCGCCAGTAGTTTCAACATTGGCAATGGTTTTGTCGGCGTATCCGATGAACGAAATCACGACTTTGTAAACGCCAGGAGCAATGCCCGTCAAGCGGAATTTACCATCGGCTTCACTAACGACTCCAGAAACCGGAGCGGGATTGTCAGCCTTGTAAAGTGCCACCGAAGCATATTCGACGGCTGTGTTTGCAATGGAATCCTTGAGCGTGCCTTCGATTTTTCCGGTGATGCCACTTGGCGCTCCACCGAAATTCTGTGCGATTGCCGAGAATCCGATACAAAAGAATAGAATGGATAAAAAATGTCTCATTTGTCGATTGGTCTGTTTTTCGATTTTGAGCCACAAAGGACACAAATGTTACGCGCTACCAAAAATCCGCTCGACGGAAACCGCCCGAACGTCGACAGAAATCGCGATTCGCGTTTTGGACACAACTTCGCCCGTTTTGGCTTCACCCGAGGAAAATCGCTGCCCGAACTTTGCCCTATCAAAAATCACTATCATGACAAATTCAAATGCAAAAGTCTGGTTCATAACAGGAACGTCCCGCGGTTTCGGCCGGGTTTGGACAGAAGCGATTCTCGAAAGAGGCGATAAGGTCGTGGCCACGGCGCGCAAACTAGAAAGCATTCAAGACTTCAAGGAAAAATACGGCGACAATGTGCTCACGCTCGAACTCGACGTCACCAATGCCGATCAGGTAAAATCGGTTCTGCAGCAAGGTTTCGACCACTTCGGACGCTACGATATCGTGTTCAACAACGCGGGTTATTCGCTCGTGGCGATGATCGAGGAAGCAAGTAATGATGAGGTGAAAGCCATGTACGAAACCAATATTTTCGGGCCTTTGAACGTGATTCGAGCCGCTTTGCCATTACTTCGCCAGCAAGGTTTCGGGCACATTTTGGGAACCTCAAGCGGATTGGGTCATTCGACGCTTCCGGTGATCGGGTATTACTGTTCGAGCAAATGGGCGTTCGAGGCGATCCACGAAAGTCTGGCTCTGGAAGTTGCCCAATTCGGAATCAAGGTCACAATCATCGAACCTGGCGCGTATGCCACCGAATTCGGCAGTCAGGATTCGCTAAAGTTTTCTCCGGGACTCGATTTTTATGCCGACTACAAAACGGCATTTTTCGGACAATTGGGAGAAATGGAAAGAGGAAATCCAGAAGCGACTCCAGCCGCAATTTTCGCTGTGGTCGATGCTGAAAATCCGCCTTTGCGAATGATTTTAGGGAATGGGAATTTGCCTTGGATCAAAAAAGATTACGCCGCTCGTCTCGAGGAATGGGAAAAATGGGCCGACGTTTCGAATGCCGCTCAAGGCTGATTTAACCTTTTAAGTTTTGCCGCTTGCGGACTTCGTCCGGTTTTTTTGCCACGGATGCACGGATTTACATTGGTTACGTGTAAATGATTCGGTTTTTGGATTGTCACAGATTCCTTCTTATTGGGTCATCGCCATAAAGATATTTGGAAGCTAAAACCCATATCGAAATTATAACGGACTAATCTGTGAAAATCAAAAAAGAGCAGCGAAAATCTAAGTAAAAAAATCCGTGACTCGAGCAACGCGACAGGCCGAAGGCAATCCGTGGTAAAAAAAGCTAGGTGAAATTAATCAGCCATAAATCAGAATCTCCCAGAAGTTAAGAATAGTTAAGCCAGGAACAACAAAGAACTCAGTGGCTTACCTTTGAAAAACCGAATCGGCAGCAAAATCCGTGAGAATCAAAAAAGAGCAGCGAAAATCTACGCAAATAAAAAAATCCGTGCATCCGTGGTAAAAAAACAAATCCAGGACGTGTTAATCTACAGTAAAACCGAATCAGCACCAAAATGAAAACCGAAATCCACAACCAGTTCGACTCGCTCACCGAAGCCCATCGCGTCATGGGATTGCCCGCGCCGAAGCATCCGTTGATTTCCATCATCAACGCTTGCCAGAATGCACAGATAAATATGCCGTCCGGGTCGCATCGGCTGCATTTTTACAAGATTTCCTACAAGCCGAAGTTCTTTGGGAAAATGCGATACGGCCAGAGTTTTTACGATTTTGACGAAGGCGGACTCATGTTCGCGTCTCCGGGACAAATCATCGGGCCGGCCGATACCGAAGACCGTTCCGAACCCGAGACTTTGTCGATGTACACTTTGCTAATCCATCCGGATTTTCTGTGGAATCATCCTTTGGCCAAGAAAATCAAGCAATACGGCTTTTTCTCGTATTCGGCCAACGAGGCTTTGCATTTGTCCGAAGAGGAAAAAGAAACGATCCTGTCGCTGTACAAAATGATAGAATCCGAAGTCAATTCGCGCATAGACGACTTTAGCCAGAACGTGATTTTGTCACAGATCGAGTTGCTTTTCAATTACGCCGACAGATTTTACAAACGCCAGTTTATCACTCGAAAAGTCGTCAACAATGATTTACTTCAGAAACTCGAGGAAACTTTGGACGCTTATTTCTCGAACGACGAATCTTCGTCAAATGGCATCCCGACGGTACAATTTTTGGCTGATAAATTGAATCTGTCGCCGAGTTACCTAAGCGATATGTTGCGCGCCACGACGGGTCAGAACGCCCAACAGCACATTCACGAAAAGCTCATTGAAAAGGCCAAGGAAATTCTCTCGACCACGAGTTTGTCAGTTGGCGAAATCGCTTATAGTCTTGGTTTTGAGCATCCGCAGTCGTTCAGCAAACTTTTCAGGAAGAAGACGCAGTTGTCGCCTTTGGAGTTTCGTCGGTCTTTTAATTGACTCAACTTTTGGAAGTTTAGCCGCTGATTAAAGGATTTGAAGGATGTCATTTCACCAATGAGAAATCCATGAAAATCCGCTAATCCGCGGCAAAACAAAAAATCAGTCGATGATTTCGCTGAATAAAGCGGTAAAATTTTTTAGCCGCGGATTAGCGGATTAAAGGGATTTTGGCTACCTCCGATAGTTAGAAATCCGTGAAAATCTAAAATAAAAATCTA
>JBCNQO010000334.1:0-3489 GCA_039592825.1 Flavobacterium sp. | reverse complement strand
GAGTGCCTGAGTGCCTGAGTGCCTGAGTGCCTGAGTGCCTGAGTGCCTGAGTGCCTGAGTGCCTGAGTGCCTGAGTAAAAATAGCGAGCCCGTGGGAAACTGCGGGCTTTTTTTATTTTTTTTTTATGTTTTTGCTTACAAACCTTTGAGGTCTTAGAACCTTTGAGGTTTGTGTAAAGTCGGATAAGATTTTGTTCCGACTAACGAAAATCTTAATGTCCTTAATGAACTTAATGCCCTTAATGGTTCAAAAAAATCAGTGGTAACATCCGCGGAAGCGAGAATTTGAATGTTGAACAACGATCAACGAATAATGACCCGAGGCGAATGCCGAACGGTATGAAATAAATATTGAACGGTTTCAATCCACAATCCAAAGCAAAACCGGCTTCTTGACCTTTTTCAACCGCACGTCCAACTTCTCCATAAACGCGTCCGAAACCGCCGGACAACCCCAACTCAAAGGCGAAAACTCCGGATAAACTTCCTTGTTCGCAACCGCTTCCCACGAATGCAAAACAATCACGCGTTTCTCTGCATTGTCGTTCGATTTCTCCAACCCTTTGAGCCAATATTTGATCTTGATTCCCCACGCGCTCTGGTCCCGCGCGCCAATCTTGTATTTGCCGTAAGCCGAACAATGGCTGTCGTTCGTGTTGCTGAAACGCGCTTTTTCCCACATATCCTCGTGTTCTGTCGGGATGTCGCAAGTGCCATGCGTAACCAGATTCTGGTCGATGATCTTCTTTTGCTTGAAATCGTAAATGAAAAACCGGTTCTTGCCCGAATGCACGCTCAAATCGATAAGAAAATAGAAATCTTCGTTCATGCCGTTCTTTTTACAGAACGCCAAAGCTTCGTCGTTTTTGAGCGAATAATCTTTCGGAGTGATTTTGTCGGCCAAAGCGGAATCGGCCGAATTGCAGCACACAAAGGCGATAAAAATCGCGAACACCGTGAATTTCATGTGGGTTAGGTTTGAAGCAATAACTTTGGAAATGCGCGTTTTATTTTAAACCAAGCCGACCTTTTTTCGTCCTATCAAAAAAACGGAACCATGAACCGCAACACGCTTTGGTCACTTCGCCTGGGTTTTTCGGGCAAACAGTCGCAAGCCATCGAAAAGAAAGGCCTCGCGAAATTCCTTTCGGATTCTTTTTCGGACGGTTACGACAAGTCGGTTCCCGATTTTTTGGCCGACGATCCCAAAACGCTCGAAGAACTTCAGAAATACCGCGAACGCATCAAGAATCCGGGATCGGAACAAACCAAGAAAGAACTCAAAAAGCAGGTTCAGAACGCTTTGCAGCTTCGGGTTTGGTGGCTCGACAAAATGGACGAAGCCGATTATCCGCTAAGGGAAAAACTCACGGTTTTCTGGCACAACCATTTCGTTTCCTCGGCCCAGAAAGTCAAGAACAACTGGTGGATTTACCAGCACAATTCGATTCTTCGCGAAAATGCTTTCGGAAACCTTAAAGCTCTGACCAAAGCCATAGTGAAATCGAACGCCATGGTACGTTATCTTGACAACACAGACAATCGCGTGGGCAAAATAAACGAAAACCTGAGCCGGGAATTGCTTGAACTTTTTACGATCGGGATTGGGAATTATTCCGAAGATGACATCAAGAACGGCGCAAAAGCGTTGGCCGGACTGCATCTGGGAGACGAAAATGCGGTCTATCGCAAACGATTGGAAGACGACGACGAGATCGTGTACTTCGGCAAGTCGGGGAAATTCAAGGCCGACGATCTGGTCGATATCATTTTTGCACAACCGAACGCGCCTTATCACGTGACCCGAAAGTTGCTAAAATGGTTCATTTACGACAATCCCGACGAGAAATTGGTGAAATATTACGGCGATTTCCTGCGACAGAACGATTACGAACTCAAGCCGTTCTTGACCAAGATGTTTACCGAGGAATTCGCCAAAGACAACGCCGGCTCGAAAATTAAAGATCCGCTTACTTACGTTTTTCAGCTTTTTGACGAACTTCAGATAAGGCGCAAACCGTCTCGCGCCATCGCGGTTTTCCTGCGTCAGCAAGGCATGGATCTGTTCAATCAGCCGAATGTGAAAGGTTGGGATGGTGGACGTTCATGGCTTACTTCGCAGATTTTCCTGCAGCGAAACAACATCGCCGACAGACTTTGCTCGGGCAAGAATCTTACCGACGGAAAGGCGAAATTGCTCAATGTGGACGAAATGGCCGAATCGGACAAAATCCTGAAGACCAAAATCGATTTCCCGAAAAATGGCGACAATCTCGAGATCATTTCGGCTTTGACCGACAGATTGCTATTCCGGACAGACGAAAACAATCAGTCCGATTTCGAGAAATTGCTCAAATACGACTTCGACCCCAAATCGCCCGGAGCCGAAAATGCCGTTTTGCGCCTGTTCAACGACATGGTCAAGACGCCCGAATTCCAGATCATCTAAAAACCGAAAGTCATGAACAGAAGAAACTTTTTGACCTTGACCGGAACTTTTACGGGCGGCACGTTGCTGCTACCCGATTTCCTGTACGCATTTGGCCAGCAATCGAATCTTGTCGTGGGCGAACAAAGCGTGGTTTTCGTGCAGCTCAACGGCGGAAACGACGGCCTGAACACGTTCGTGCCTTATGACGATGTGCTTTATCAGGAACTTCGCCCGGCGATCGCGCTTCATAATTCTCAGGTGATTTCGGCCCACAAAGGCATGGCGTTCCATCCGGCTTTGACCGGTTTTGCGCAGATGCAACAAGACGGGAATTTGTCCATTATTCAAAATGTCGGCTATCCCGAACCCGTAAGATCGCATTTTCGCAGTCAGGAAATCTGGCAGACGGCTTCTGGCGCTAACGAATATCTCACCCAAGGTTGGCTCGGACGCTATCTCGACCTGCAATGCAAAGAGCACGAACCTACGGCCGGCGTGAATCTGGACACGATCGACAATCTGGCGCTTAAAGGCGAAGAACCGAATGCGATCACGGTGAAAGATCCTTCGCGCTTTTTGGTTCGCAAGAAGGAAAATCAGGACGTGAAGTTGTCAGACAATCCTCAATTGGATTTTGTGCGCAAAATTGCGGGTTCGGTCGTGGAAGGATCAGACGATATCCAGAACGCTTTGTCGAAAGCCGCTTCGTCTGACGTTTCCTATCCGAAAACCAACCTCGGGAAAAATCTCGAATGGATCTCGAAACTCATCAAAGGCAACCTGAACTCGAAGGTTTACTATACGTCGCTAAACGGTTTTGACACGCACGACAACCAACTTTCGCTGCACAAAAACCGGCTTGGCGAACTCAATGACGCGGTTTTCAGCTTTTATTCCGACCTCAAAAAGTCGAACCAACTGCAAAACGTCACGATCGTGATTTTCTCGGAATTCGGCCGACGCGTGAAAGACAATGGGCGCGGAACGGATCATGGAACGGCCGCGCCAATGTTCGTGATTGGCGGCCAGACCAAAGGAAAAATCATCGGCTCGAACCC
>JBCNQO010000333.1:0-3497 GCA_039592825.1 Flavobacterium sp. | reverse complement strand
GTCTTGACTCGCTATATGGCCAAAGAGCTTGGTGGACGTAAGATTCGTGCGAATGTCGTGGCGCCCGGCCCAATCGAGACCGATTTTGGAGGCGGACGCGTTCGCGACACCAAAGAACTGAACGACCAACTGGCAAACATGACCGCTTTGGGCCGCGTTGGGTTGCCTGATGACATTGGCGGGATCGTGGCTTTCCTTTGCTCGGATGATTCCAAGTGGGTGAATGCCCAAAGGATTGAGGCTTCGGGCGGATTGCTCATTTAATGCCGGAATTCACCGCTCTCACCGCGGCCTAGCCCGGATAGAAGTGGTTAGCCCACAGGCCGCAAGCCTAGTTTTTGTTGCCGGATCGCAGCGACCACAGGAAGCTCGCGAGGCGGCTTACAAAAACAGGCTTGCGGCCGAGGACTAAAAACGGATAGCCGGATTCAGCTTCTAAAAAATCTCGAGAAAACAACTTTTGTTTGAATTTCATAACTTAGTAAAATGAAACCAGCAGAGACTTTAGAAGATTTTTACCGACACAAGTTCAATGGCCTGCCTGAGGATTATCAGCACGGAGTTGGGCATTTCAACGTTTTCCGAACCGAAGATTGCTATGTAAACGGTCAGGTGACGGTGCATTACAACCGTCGCGATTTCTACAAAGTGGCGCTGGTTCGCGGCAACAACCGTTACCATTACGCCGACAAAAGCATAGACATCGACGGCTCGACGCTTATGTTCTTCAACCCGCTCGTTCCTTACACTTTTGAACCTTTGGACGAACGGAAAGAAGGCGTTTTCTGCATTTTTACCGAAGCTTTTTTCAAGGAAAAAGTACGTGGAAATCTGTCTGATTGGCCTATGTTCGCGCCTGCCGGAAAACCTGGCTACCAATTGACCGACGAAGAAGACAAAGAAGTTGAGGCGATTTTCGCGAAAATGCTTTCTGAGATCAATTCCGATTATGCTTACAAGCACGATCTGGTTCGCAATTATGTTTTTGAGCTCGCGCATTTCGCCATGAAGCGCCAGCCTACCGAAACGCTGTACAAACATCCGGATGCGAATTCGCGAATTACGTCGATTTTTATGGAACTTTTGGAAAGGCAGTTTCCTATTGACAATCCGGCGCAGCGGTTTACTATGCGTTCGGCCAACGATTATGCCGACCAGCTTTCGGTTCACGTGAACCATTTGAACCGCGCCATCAAAAACACGACTGGCAAAACCACCACGACGTTAATCGCTGAACGTTTGACCACCGAAGCTAAAGCTTTGCTGCGCCACACGAACTGGAATATTTCGGAAATTGGCTACAGTTTGGGCTTTGAGGAATCTTCCCACTTCAACAATTTCTTCCGCAAACACACTTCTCAAACGCCTTCTATTTTCAGGAATGTTTGAATTTTGCAAGTATTGGTTTGAACTGAGCTAACCCATCGCATTGTTCCCGATGTACTTTTGCTTCATAATCTCACACATTATGACACAAGAACATCAACCAAAAGTATGGTTCGTGACCGGCGGATCAAAAGGGCTCGGGCTTTCGCTCATTACGAAGCTACTCGACCACGGCTACAAAGTGGCGGCAACTTCGAGAGATGCGGCCCAGTTACAGAAAGCCGTCGGACGCACCGAAAATTTTCTTCCGTTAGCTGTTGACTTAGCCGACGAGACCAGCGTAAAAACAGCTATCGAGGCCACGATAGGAATGTACGGACGCATTGACGTCGTGATGAACAACGCGGGCTACGGCATTGGCGGAAGCCTCGAGGAACTCACAAATGCCGAAATCCAGCAAGCTTTCGACGTGAACGTTTTCGGGACGATCAACGTGATTCGCGCCGTGATGCCGCAATTGCGAAAGCAAGGTTCGGGCCACGTGATCAACATTTCTTCTATTGCCGGATTCGACGGCGGAACGGGCTGGGCTGCGTATTCTGCGGCAAAAGCGGCCGTGATCGCCCTTACCGAAGTTTTGGCTTTGGACGTAAAAGAGTTCGGGGTAAAGGCTACAGTGGTTATGCCTGGAGGTTTCCGTACGGAATTCCTCAAACCTAGTTCGGTGATTCTGGCTGAAAACCAGATGCCGGAATACACAGCCGTTCGCGCTTATCACAACCGACTTTTATCTATTGACGGAAAACAGACGGGAAACCCAGATTTGGCGGCCGACGTCTTTATTGACCTGGCCGAAAACCCGAATCCGCCGGTTCGTCTGTTCATCGGAAGCGACGCCGTAAAACGCGCCTGGGAAAAAACTGAGGCGCTCGTCGAGAACATCAAGGAGTGGAAAATTACCTCTAAGTCTACCGACTACTAGTTTTTGCTCCTTTCTGTAGACCTCAAAGGTTTTAAGACCTTTGAGGTTTATATAAAAAAGCGGTTTCAGAAAATCTTTTGGAAACCCAAAACCTTGCACAAACAAGCAAGAATTCACCGAAGTCGGCAAATTTTAGGCCGACAAAACAATCAATCTACACATCATGAAAAAGACCTGGTTTATTACCGGAGCTTCAAAAGGCTTCGGACTGGAACTCGTGCGCCAACTTTTGGCTAAAAACGAGAATGTGGCCGCTACGAGCCGCAACAAAAAAGAGCTTGCAGACCTTATTGGCGAGAATGAAAATTTTCTCGCTCTGGAAATGCAGCTCAACGACGAATCGAACGTGAAAGCGGCAATTGACGCGACTATTGACAAATTCGGAAGCCTTGACGTGATCATCAACAATGCGGGTTACGGCTTGCTTGGAGCGGTCGAGGAATTGAGCGACGCCGAGACAAGACAGAATTTCGAAGTGAACGTTTTCGGGTCGCTCAACGTGATCCGTCAAGGGTTGCCGCAAATGCGCAAACAGCGTTCTGGACATATTTTCAACATCTCGTCTATTGGCGGTTATGTGGGCGATTTTCCGGGATTCGGGATTTATTGCGCGACCAAATTTGCCGTGATCGGGTTTACCGAGGCTTTGGCGATGGAAGTCGAGGCGTTCAACATCAAGACGACTGCAGTTTTGCCCGGCTATTTCCGTACGAACTTTTTGGCTTCGGGCTCTTTGATCACACCGAAAAACGAGATTGCCGACTACGCGTCGACTCGCGAAAGCCAGCAGTTTCACCAACAACAGATGAACTTTAACCAACCCGGCGATCCGGCGAAGGGCGTTAAGGCGATCATCGATGCGGTTTATGCTGAAAATCCTCCGGTGCATTTGTTTCTGGGAAGCGACGCTTACAAAACGGCCAAAGGAAAGTCAGAAGCCGTTATGGCCGAATTGGAGAACTGGAAAGGCGTTACCGTTTCTACAGATTTCTAAGGCGCTTTGTTTTTACACGGAAAAGGCCATCTTTCGGGATGGCTTTTTTGTTTGGTGATTTTTTGTTTTGGAACGTCTGCGTTAGGGATAGCAGCGGCATCCTTTTGCTAGCGGAATTTCGTTTTCAAACAAACAGTTAATGCAAAAGATTTTCTCACACGATAATATTTATCGAAGGTGTTCGAACCATTCGCT
>JBCNQO010000332.1:0-3499 GCA_039592825.1 Flavobacterium sp. | reverse complement strand
TCGTACATTCATAATACTTAAAAAAGGCACCTCACTCACGCCTTTTTCCTCCCTCAATTAAACTAAACCCAAGTCTAGAAATAAACCTTAAACTATATTACTATGTCATTTAAATCTAAACTCAAAGTTGGCGGAAAAGAGCTGAATGTTCTAAGTGTTTCTTACGATTTGCACCAGGAAATCGACGCCACTGGTCGCCCATCGTCGGTTACCCGTGGGGGAACCATCAATCTTACCATCGAGTCTACGGGAGATTCGTTCTTTTTTGAATGGATGACCAACAATTTCGAGAGAAAAGACGGAAGTGTCCAGTATGTAAAGCGTGACACAGACGCCAAACTCAAGGAACTCAACTTCAAGGAAGGTTACTTGGTGAAGTACAACGAGACTTTCGATGCCAAAGACGGCAATCCACTCGTGGAAACCTTCACGATTTCTGCAAAAGAACTCTCTATGGGTGGCGGTGCACATGTCAATGAATGGGTTTAATTTCCTTTAACAACAACATTGAAGAAACAATAAAGGGCGTGCCATTGCGCATTCCCTTTATTCTTCCATTGTATTAATTGTTAATAAACCTTTTCGATATGTCATTTTTAGCCAAACTGGAGATAGACGGTGAGGTCATGAACGTATTGGAATTCCAGTGCACGATTAACCAAGACACCGACAAAAGCGGAAAACCTTCGGCAGATCCCGTCGGAGGCAAAATCAGGATCGTAGTAGAATCTACCAAAAGCACCATGCTATTCGATTGGATGGTGAGCAACACACAAACAAAAAACGGAAAACTCACCTTTTACAGAAGAGACGCGGTATCGAAAATGCGCGACCTTCAGTTCAAGGACGCTTACTGCGTGCATTACGACGAGATGTTTGTGGCTTACAATTCCATGTCGATGAAAATAGAGATCGTGGTTTCTGCCAAAGAAATCAACATGAACGGATCGCAATTCACCAGAAACTGGCCTTTGAAACTCTAGATTCGCGAATCATGCAAAACAGGTATTTCAAAAAGCAACTCAGTCTTTCGGACGATTTTCGCGATTTCGGCTCAAGGCCGGATGAAGAGATCGACATTAGTCTGCCAGCCGATACTTTCCAGAAATTCACGAACCATTCGAAAAACCACAATTGCGGCACATCGCCCGATTATTTCCGTTTTTCGTTTACCGATGCCTTTCCGGAATTTGAAACTGTCGAGACGCAACAAGAATCGAGTCAGCTCAATGAGTTTCCTAAATCGCGCGATTTTGCGTCAGATACGGTCGATTCGTTGTTTTCGGGACAGAAATCCGACAACCTGACCGATTTCAGGAAGTTTCTCTAGCCTGACAAGATCCAACCACGATTTTTCACATCGGTTTTTTAGCCGATGCCGTCCAAATTGCACATAATAGCCAAACCACAGCGCTATGCCGATAAGTACCCAAATAAAAATCACCATCGCCGGAGAGACGCTAACCCGTTTCTCGAAATTGGTAATTGACCAAAAGATCCAAACGCACCACAGGTTTTCGCTCTTGCAGCCTTTGCCCAAGGAATTCGTGGATCAGGCGATAGACAAAGCCCAGAAATACGTGGGGCAATCGCTAAAGATCGAAATCAACGCCAGCGGTACGCAAACCGAATCGGCCTTGGTCTTCAACGGAATCATCACAGAAGCGCGACTCATAAGAACCGCGGGCGCATCGGGAGGAATCCTCATAAACGGTTACAGCCCGACAATCTTGCTCGAAGGCGCGCCACAAACCAGATCTTACAACGACAAAACGCTTTCCGACATCGTCAAAGAAGTGCTCAAGGACTATTCTTCGGGCGAACTCAAACCTTCGGTAAGCGTACAAAAAGACAGCACTTTGCCTTACACGGTGCAATACGGCGAAAGCGACTTCTCGTTTCTGGCCCGCATCGCCGAGAAAAAAGGGCAGTGGCTTTACTACAACGGAACAGAAATGACGTTCGGAAAACCAAAGTCGAAGAATTTCACTTTGGAATACGGACGCATCCTGCATTCGTTCAACATTGAAATGCACGCCAAATCGCTGGCATTCGAATATCTCGGGTATGATCCGTCCAACGGCGATACCCAAAAAGCGAGTTCGCTAGAGGTCGATCATCAGGCCAAAGGTTACTCCAAGACTTTGTTTGATGCGTCCAAAAAAATGTATCCGAAAGCGTCCACGATGTTGTATTCGCATTCTTTGGACGAAGGAAATTCCAGAACGCATCTCGTAGATCGCGTCACGACCCAAATGGAAGCGCGCACGGCAGATCTCGTGATCGCATCGGGCAATTCCGACGAAACCGGTTTGCGTCTGGGCGATGTCGTCTCGATAAAAGAACCCGCATTCTCGTTGACGGGAAATGTGGCAGATCGTTTGTCGGAACAGAATTTCGGAAGTTACATCTTAACCGAGATCGTACATACGTGCGACGAATCGGGCAATTACCACAACACGTTCAAAGCCGTCCCGGATTCCGCGACAGCGCCGCCTTACTCGAACGTTCACAGCATTCCCGTAGCCGAATCGCAGCCCGCGACGGTGCTGGACAACAATGATCCGTTAGGTTTGGGACGCGTTCAGGTGGCATTCGCCTGGCAAAAAGACGCTGGCGGAAATACGCCTTGGATTCGCATGATAAACCCGCATTCCGGCGGCAACAAAGGCTTTTACTTCGTGCCCGAAAAAGGCGAGGAAGTCTTGGTTGGATTCGAAGGCGGAAATGCCGAAAAACCGTTTGTTTTAGGTTCGATGTACAACGGATCGGCGTCAAGCGGATATGCCGAACAAGACAACACCGTAAAGGCGATCCATACCAGAAGCGGTCACATCATCAAGTTCACCGAAGACGAAAGCATCCTGATCACGGACAAATCCGGAAACCAGATCGTGCTTGATACAACTGGCAAGAACATCAACATTACCGCTCCCGAAACCGTAACGATCAACGCCAAGAATATCGTGATGAACGCCCAGGAAAGCATTTCGTCCACAGCCGGGAAAAATATTTCGTCCAGCGCCGCCAAAGACATCGTGCTTTCGGCCTCGGGCGACATCAACGAAGTATCCGAAAGCCGGACCGAAATCGCCGAAAAAGATTATACGAGAACGTCGGCAACTTCACTGGAAATGGCCGAGGAAGTCACGCTCAACAGCACCAAAGAAAACATACTGATGCAAAGCGCGAAGACCGTGGCTTTCAACAGCGGTGAAAAGTCGAACATTTTTTAAAAAGTCGCATTATGGCAATCGTGAAAATGGCAGACAACATCAAGATTACGGTCAACAACCGCTATATCGCGACGACTGCGGTGTTGAAAAAAACAGCAGAAAGCATAAAAGTCGACGCGACCCAAAACAATCTGGCGCTGAACTGCCTCAAGAAAATCTGCGCCAACGGAGACAAGAAATAACAACACATTCATGAACACGCTATTGCCCAAATTCCTGCTTTTCTGCTCGCTGGTTTCGCTGAGCGTTCTGGGCGGTTCGTG
>JBCNQO010000331.1:0-3499 GCA_039592825.1 Flavobacterium sp. | reverse complement strand
GATATATCAATTATATTTGCATCAAATAATAAAGAATGGAACGTTTAGAGGAAAATGTTTTCTACACGTTGGAAAAAGCGGTGAAAGCTTACCGACAGTTCGCGCAACGCCAACTTGCCGCGGTTAATCTCGACATCACGCTTGACCAATGGTTAGTGCTCAAAACGATTGCTCAGGAAGACGGCGTCAAACAGCAGCAAATTGCCGCTAAAGTCTTTAAAGACGTGGCTTCGGTAACGCGGATCGTTGAGTTGCTCGTGTCCAAAAAATATCTTGAACGTAAGTTTCTGGCTTCTGACAGACGTCGGCAACAACTCATCTTAACCGAATCCGGGCATGAAATCTTGTCCAAAGTAATTCCCGTCAGCCTTAGTAATCGCAAGGCGGCGTTGCGAAACGTTGAAACGTCCGACATCGAAAGACTCGAATCAATCCTTCAATCCATAATCAAAAACGTCAATCAATCAGACTTATGAAAAATCGAACTTCAATCAGGCTGTCGGCTTTGGTCGGCATGCTTCTGGCCAGTTTTTATGTATCGGCCCAGGAAGCGAAAACGGAATTGTCCAACAAACTCAAGAATAAGGTGATCGAATCGCTGGCGAAAAGTCTAACCGACGATTACATTTTTCCAGATGTGGGCGCGAAAGTGGCGTCGGATCTGAAATCGAAGCAAAAATCGGGTGCTTACTCGAAGATTTCCGATCCAAAGGAATTTGCCAAAATTCTGACAAATGACATTCGCGCAATTGCCGATGACAAGCATCTTGGCGTTCGCTATTTTGGCGATATGGTCAAAGATGTTGCTGCCGAAGATCAGCAGAAAGTTCAGGACGAAATCCAGAAACACGTGATGAAAGTTTCGAATTACGGCTTTCGCAAGGCGGAAATTCTTTCGGGAAATGTGGGTTACCTGAAGCTCGACGGATTTGCCCCGAGCGATCTGGCGGCGAGTGCCTGCGATGCGACGATGGCTTTCCTGCAAAACACCGATGCGATGATCATTGATCTGCGAGACAATTTTGGAGGCGAACCCGAAATGGTGCGTTTCTTGGCGAGTTATTTCTTTACGGCCGATACGCACCTTAACGATTTGTATTATCGCAAAGGCAGTAAAACCGAGGAATATCGCACGAAAGAGCCGAACGGAAAACGCTATGAAAATCCTGTTTACATTTTGGTGAGCGGGCGCACTTTCTCTGGAGGCGAAGAGTTTGCCTACGATTTCCAGACGCAGAAACGGGCTACTTTGATTGGAGAAACGACCGGAGGCGGCGCGAATCCTGGTGATGAAATTGCGCTCAAAGGCCAATTTTCGGTTTTTATGCCCAATGGACGTGCAATTAATCCTATAACCAAGACGAATTGGGAAGGCGTTGGTGTTGTTCCCGATGTGAAAGTTTCTCCTGAAAATGCGTTTCAGGATGCGCATGAAATGGCTTTGAAACAACTTTTGGCATCGGCTCCCGAAAAGCATCGGGATTACTTCCAGCGAGCTTTGGATCGGGTTTTGAAACAGCGTCAGAAGTGAGGTTTTGAGGCTGGTTTTTGTGGATGTTGTCCGAGTTTACAGAAGAAAGTGTTGGTGGAAATTACCTCAGTTTTTTCGGACTCGCTACGGAATCAATCGACAGTTCGGGGCTTGGGGAATTTTGGAGATAAATCCTTTGCGAAGACAACTCTGGAAATCTATCGGTTAGCGTATCGGACACGATATTAAAAATTACATCAAACGAACGTCGGACATTGCATCTGACACCACATCAAAAACCCATCAATCCTGGGCGATTACAGACCTAACAGACTTACTAAGTCTGTTAGGTCTGTAAAGTTCGGCCGTTTCGAGCACATTCAGTTACAGAAAATCTGTAAAAAATGTTAAACCTGAAATCGCTCAAATCTCCAACTTCAAAGTCTCGCCTTCGAGGAATTTCCCGTTAGATTGTACAATGCGGATTTTCTGTTCTTCGGTATATCCCAAAGTTTCGCCGCTTCTAAAAGTGACGTCATTGCCAATCACGTACGACGCGATATTGCTCAAAAAGTCGAGCATTTCCTCGAGGCTCAAAGGCGTATCGACGAATTCCATTTCGAGTTTTCCGAAAGCTTTCAGGCCGTAAGTATAAGCGCTGTTCCCGTTCTCGTTTTTGCGAAGTCCGATGTAAATCCAGAGATCGACAGGATTTTTGCCTTGCTTGAGGATTTCAGCGCCTTGCAGATATTGTTGCCTCGGGATCAAAAGCGATTGCAAACCTTGATAGACACCGATGCAATTTGAGGTTGCCACGATTGCCGAAAGCACTTTAGTAAGGATTTTGAAACGTTCGTATTCGCTGTTTTTGCCCGAAAGCATCGTCACCAAAACATGCGAGTCGTGGTTTTTGAGATCTTCTTCGGCAGTTGGCCAGTTGTAGGAATATTGCGCTGTCGCCGAAATGTCGCTCCACGGGATTTGCGCCGGCATCGTCGCGATCACGACCATTTCTCCGTCGATCGTGAAACTTGCCGTTTCATTGCTTCCGTCCACTTCCGAAAGACCTAAATTCCAGTCGTTTTTGAGGTAGTCGACTACTTTCTGCAAATCGTAGGTTTCCCCATCGTTGAACATCGGCATGGCCAGTAAAACGTTGCTTTGGCTGTTGGCGCTTGGTTTTTTCTTTTTCTTGAAAAAATCGAATAGTCCCATTTTTGTAGTTGTTTTCCTAAAGATGCGAAGAAGAATCCGAACGGACAATCGTCTGTAAAAAATAAAGCCGACAAATATGGACTTGTCGGCTTTTTCTATATCGGAAATTGGAATTTACGACTCCAAAGTCACGATCTGCAAGGTTTCGCGACTGATCTGTTTCACGAGAACCGTTTTGTCTTTCTCTACCGTTTTGGACGATTTCTCATCGAAATGACGAATCGTGTAAAGCGACACATTTTCGTTGAAACGTACCTTGAACTTCTTGGAAAGGATCAATTTGAGTTCGTCGAAATTGCCGAATTTGTCATCGACGCAAACCGAAAAACTGATGGCCGAATTCTGGATCAGCGACACTTTCATCTTGTATTTGTGCAAAAGCGCGAAAATGTCCGAAATGTTCTCTTCCATGATAAAAGAAAAGTCGATGGACGAAAGTGAGATGAGCATTTGGTTTTTCTTGACGATGAAACACGCCAGGTGCGGATCGAGGTCGGCGCCTTTGGAAACGCTCGTTCCCGGAAGTTCCGGATTCAGGAATGACTTCACGTAAAGCGGAATTTCCTTGCGCTGCAACGGCTGAAGCGTTTTCGGATGGATTACCGTCGCCCCGTAAAACGCCAATTCGATGGCTTCGCGGTACGAAATCTGGTTCAATAACGTCGCATTCTCGAAATAGCGCGGATCGGCATTCATCACGCCCGGAACGTCTTTCCAGATCGTCACGCTTTCGGCATTGAGGCAATAGGCGAAAATCGCGGCCGTGTAGTCGGAACCTTCGCGTCCCAAAGTGGTCGTGAACCCATTTTCGTC
>JBCNQO010000330.1:0-3505 GCA_039592825.1 Flavobacterium sp. | reverse complement strand
AAGTTACGCTCGATTTGGCGAAGAATGTCGTCGAGAAATTCGTGAAGAACGTCAAGCGAGAAATCTCTATCGAGTACATCCAGAAAATCGTATCTGACTATTTCCAGCTTGACATTGAGACACTTCAGTCGAAAACCAGAAAACGTCACGTAGTCCAGGCGCGTCAGTTGGCCATGTTCTTTGCCAAGAAGTTCACCAAGGCGTCTTTGGCGAATATCGGATCACAAATTGGTGACCGCGACCACGCTACGGTTTTGCACGCTTGTAAAACAGTCGACAATCTGGTTTCAACAGACAAGCAGTTCAAGAAATTCGTCGAGGACATCAACAAGAAACTTTCATTGTAATATGCCTGTAAAAATCCTGATGGTCTGCCTTGGAAACATTTGCCGTTCTCCGCTGGCGGAAGGACTTTTGGCAGCCAAACTCCCGAGCGACAAATTCACCGTAGATTCTGCTGGAACAGGCGATTGGCACATCGGCTCTTGCCCGGACGAACGTTCCATTGAGGTTGCAAAACGCAACGGACTCGACATTTCAAAACAGCGCGGCCGACAGTTCAAGGTTTCGGATTTTGACAATTTCGACTATATTTACGTGATGGATTCCAGCAATCTGTCGAACGTAAAAGCTTTGGCCAGAAACGAAGAAGACAGGAATAAGGTCAAACTCATCCTGAACGAACTTTTTCCGGGTGAAAATATGGACGTTCCCGATCCTTACTTCGGGCTTCACGACGGCTTCAACAAAGTCTACGCAATGTTAGACGAAGCCACACAAAACATTGCCGACAAACTCAAATCGGAAAACCCATGAAACCGTTTACCGTTTTGGGAAAACTCTATCTGATTCCCACGACACTTGGCGAGCACGACGACCCGAACGACGTTTTGCCACAGACCATAAAACGCACCATCGACTTCATTAACGACTATATCGTCGAAAACGAAAAGACGGCGCGAAAATTCATCAAACTCGTACATCCCGAGAAAAAACAGCCCGAATTGCGTATCTCGCTTCTGAACAAAAGAACCGAAGAAAGCGACCTCAAAGCCATGATCGAACCTTTGCTTCACGGCAAAAACATAGGTTTGATGAGCGAAGCCGGCTGTCCTGGCGTTGCCGATCCGGGTGCGGTTATCGTAAAAATGGCCCACGAAAAAGGCATTCAGGTCATTCCATTGGTTGGTCCGAGTTCGATTTTATTGGCCATGATGGGTTCGGGAATGAACGGACAAAGTTTCGCTTTCAACGGCTACTTGCCTATCGACAAATCCGAAAGGAAAACGGCAATCAAGAATTTCGAGAAACTGTCGGGAGACAAAAACCAGTCGCAGCTTTTTATCGAGACGCCTTACCGCAACAACAAGTTTGTAGAAGATCTGCTTCAGACCTTACAGCCGAACACGCTTTTGTGCATCGCCGCAGATATCACGCTTCCAACAGAATTCATCCGCACGCTCAAGGTTTCGGACTGGAAGAAAAACCTGCCCGATCTGCAGAATCGTCCTGCGATTTTTATCATCCATAAAAACTGATCTGAAATTTACCCAAAAGGCCGAACAAACGATACTGAAAAAGCGAAATCACCGTTAATTAGCAACAACTTTACAACAACGATCAACTTATGAAACGTATTATTACTCTAACGGTATTTCTGCTTTGCCTGGCATCGACTTCCGGATTTGCCCAAAAAGCCAAAACCGAAAAAGCACTTTTGGGCTGCTGGCAACTCACCGATTTCAAGCTAAATCCTGAACCGCCTCAAATGGCAGAAATCAAGAAACAAGTCGTGAACACTGTGGTTTGTTTTGAGAAAGACGGAAAGTTCACCAGCAAAAACGCCGTTGGAGCCGCAGCAGGAACGGGAACTTACACCGTTTCGGAAGACGGAAAATCGCTTTTCCAGAAAACCGACGGCATGCCAGACGAAACGCCAGAAGGCAAGATCACCAAACTTACAGACAAGGAATTGATTTTTCAGGCGGCCGAAGCCACGCTGATATTCACCAAAAAATAGTCCATAAAAAAACCTGCCGGAAACAGCAGGTTTTTTTTATGACTGGTTTTGATATCACATTTGCACAGAAG
Organism: Flavobacterium sp.; assembly: GCA_039592825.1. Lineage (GTDB taxonomy): Bacteria > Bacteroidota > Bacteroidia > Flavobacteriales > Flavobacteriaceae > Flavobacterium. The sequence goes on along the minus strand of JBCNQO010000330.1, from coordinate 1,414 downwards.
CATTGCTGTCTGCCACGATTCCGGCGGTTTCGTAACCACCGAACTTCCGCATGTAACTTTTGATCGACGTGCCGTAGCCGTCGCGAAGCATGCGTGTCCCGTTGCTGGCGAAGAATCTTTTCACCGAAGCCGCTCCACCCAAATGCGCCGCAGCCAGGATTCCCGACTCTGTCACTTTGATTCCGCCGACGATCTTTCCGTCATATCTGGCGATTTCCTTGCGCAGTTCGTACTTGTTTCTGGAACACAAGGCTTCGAAAGCTTTTTCCTGAAGCGAAGGATTGTGCAAAAAGTTGCTGAAATTACTGATTCCGATGGCGCGTAAAGCCGATTTACCGAACTGGTATTTGCCCATGTACCCGAAAGTATTCACCAATTTGTATTGGCCTTGGGACTCGCGCTTGGCAATCGCCTCTTTGTAAGCGACGAAGAATTTGCCGGTAAAAGGAATTTTTTGGTTGTCGTACTCGGCTGAGTTGAGCGAAGGATAATTGTAAGAAAGTTGGTCTTCGCCCGAAGTGTTGAACCAATCGTGAGCTTTTAGGTTGAAAGGTTTGAAACCGTAGCTCAGAAAGGCGATAATTGCGATAATGCTAAGATAGTATGCCCATTTTTTAATCACGATGTTTGTTTTCTTTCGGCGGACGTCACCAAAAAAGACAAATAAAACGCGTTAGAACGTGTAGTCATCTCTTTGGCTTAACCTAACTGTGGCACAACGACTTGTAAGTCAATTCTGCTCAAAATTTTAGGTATCTCACTGAAAATTTCTGCGGGGGCAAATATACGACAAATAAACAAATACTGAAAATCAATCAGTTAATGTTTTCTAAAAGTAAAGTGGATGGAATTTGACTTTCCCACGACCATTGACCTCTAAGGTCGGTGCCGGAATTTTTACGGTGTTCACGACAGAGAAAATAGTTTTCAACAAATGCGATTTTGTGCGGATTTTCGTAAGGTCAGCATCTATAGAAAAGTAGAATTCCCGGGTTTGTTCTTTCTCTGGAAGAAACACCAGATTCACCGGTCGGTTTTCTCCTGTTACCATTCCCGTCGCTCCATATCCGAAAGCTACATTGAACCATCTCGGAACGAAATTCGCATCTTTAAAGAAAGATCTCACGTTGGCAGACAACCAATACGTTTGCCCGTTGTAATCCTTTACGATCTGTTCGGTAAACGTACTTCCTAAAACCTCGGGACGAACCGACGCGTATTTAGTCTTATGGAACGAGAATTTGGGCACAATACGCTGTTCTTTCCAAAGTAATTCCTGACCAACAAACAGTAGCGTTCCGCCGGCATTCGCGGCCAAATCTCCGGGAGACGCGCCCCATTCCTGAGAAAATCCGTCAAAAATCTCAATTGCCGACACGAACACGAACCCTGTCGCGGGTCCGTAAATCGCGCT
>JBCNQO010000033.1:0-8334 GCA_039592825.1 Flavobacterium sp. | reverse complement strand
GCGATGGTTGCATTTACGTGCGAATGATTGTCTGGGTTGAGTTTCGTCAGATCCATTTCGAAGATTCCCGGCGTGTAATCCATCGGGCCACCCAAAAGGCGCATGAACGGAAGCAAAGTCACGTGGTTCGGCTTTGATCCGCCAAACGATTGGTATTCGGTTCCTCTGGCGGATTCGTTTCCGATGAGGTTCGGATAAGTACGGCAAATTCCCGTCGGACGAACCGCTTCGTGAGCGTTCACCATGATCTTGTAATCGGCGGCTTTCTCGATAGCATATTGGTAATGGTTGATGATCCATTGGCTGTAGTGATTCTCGCCACGCGGCAAAATATCGCCCACATAACCCGATTTTACGGCATCGTAACCATTGTCTTTCATGAACTGGTAAGCCTTGTCCATATGTCTTTCGTAATTTCTGACCGACGAAGAAGTCTCGTGGTGCATGATCATTTTGACGCCTTTCGACTTGGCGTATTCGTGCAAACCTTTCACGTCAAAGTCAGGATAAGCCGACACGAAGTCAAAAACGTAATCCTTCGAATGTCCGAACCAATCTTCCCAACCTTCGTTCCAGCCTTCGACCAAAACGGCGTCGAAACCGTGAAGTGCGGCAAAATCGATGTATTTGCGAACGTTGGCGTTGTTGGCTCCATGTTTTCCGTTTGGTTTGAGTTTCTTGAAGTCGGTCACGCCGAGTTCTACCGTAGGAACGTCGTCTGTGTAAGCCCAACTAGATTTGTTTGTGATCATTTCCCACCAAACGCCAACATATTTCACGGGATGAATCCATGAAGTGTCCTCGATTTTACAAGGTTCGTTGAGGTTCAAAGTCATTTTGGACGACAAGATCTCGCGTGCATCGTCGCTGGCGATAATCGTTCTCCAAGGTGAAACGCAAGGCGCTTGCATATAACCTTTGTCGCCTTTCGCATCAGGCGTGAGCCATGAAGTGAACGTGAAAGTTTTCGGGTCGAGGTTCAGGTGCATGCACGAATAGTTGATCAACGCCGCTTCGTGCAGGTTGATGTAAAGTCCGTCAGACGATTTCATCATCAATGACGTCTGTACGCCAGTGTTCGAGAATGAAGTCTGGGACAAATTGGCCGTGATCGACTTTTTCATCAAAGCCTCGATTTCAGACAATTTCGAGGTCGTGTAATCGTATTCCTGCGTATCGTAATCGCCCGGAATCCAGAAAGCCGTGTGATCGCCGGCCATGGCGAACTCGGTTTTTTCTTCTTTGATGACAAAATACGTGAGGTTTTTCTGAAGCGGGAATTCGTATCGGAAACCCAATCCTTCGTCAAAAAGGCGGAAACGGATCACGATCGAACGGTTCGTCCCGTTCTGGTTCAAGGTCACCGCAAGTTCGTTGTAATTGTTCCGGATCGACTTCACTTCGCCCCAAACCGGTTTCCAGGTTTCGTCGAAAGTGGCCGTTTTGGTATCCGTGACAACGAAATCATTGAGCAAAGATTTGTCGTCTTTTTTGAGTTCAAGCCCGAGTTTACTGGTCTTTACGACCGCTTTTCCTTTGTAGTCGAGTTTGTAAGTCGGTACGCCGCCTTGAGCGAGCGCGAAGTTCATCGTGAAGTTTCCGTTAGGCGATTTGAGTTGTTGTGCGAAAGTGAATCCGCAGGCCAGAATCATCAGGAAACCGAGAAAATGTTTTTTCATTTGGTATTCGATAGAGGTTTGGCCAAAGGTAGCGAAATCGATTTTGGAGAAAAAGCGAAACGACCCCGAATGAAGCGTTACGAGCCTCGGAATCGGTTAAACTTATGAACGAAAATTGCCCGAAAAATTTTCGTGTGTCAGTAAGTTTTGGGTGATGTCTTTCGGAATCGACAAGAATTATAGGTTCAAGATCTCGATTTTTTGGCCGATTTCCGTCAAGCGGACTGAATTTCAGTGCAGTACATTTTGTCGGGATTTTGCATTTTGTCGGACATCGGAATTTTGAAATAACCATTTCTTTACCAAAAAATCTTATTAAATCACAGTCGATCGTCTTAATTTATGTGAGTTTTGTCGAATAAAATGCGTTGGACTTCAATTTGTTGCAAAAAAAGATACATTTGTCACAACAAACATTACAGAGTCCCAAATTTCGAGTGAATGAGAGCACTTATTATACCACTATGGCTCTTGCTTTGCCTTGGCGCGCGCGCTCAGGTTGGCATAGGAACCACTTCCCCGAACGCTCTGCTGGAAGTTACGGCTTCGAATCCATCGGCGCCAACCGCTACAGACGGTTTGATCATTCCCAGGATTTCGGTTTTCCCTTCAACGAACCCAACCGCCGCACAAGACGGCATGATGGTTTATCTCACCACGGCCTCGGGAAGTTACACTCCAGGATTTTACTACTGGAATAATGCCGCCGGAATCTGGGTTGGACTTTCGGGCTTCAAAGGTTGGGAAACGTCGGGCAATGTAAACGCGGTAAGCGGCACCAATTTCATAGGAACCGTGAATGCGCAAGACGTAGATTTCCGATCGAACAACAGTATCAAAATGCGTCTGACGCAAGCCGGACAACTCGAGTTTTTGAACACGGGACAATCGATTTTCATCGGTGAACAAGCTGGCGACAACGACGACGAAACGGCCAATCGAAACGCTTTTATAGGACATCAGGCCGGATTCTCGAACGTGGGCGGAAACAACAACATCGCTTTGGGTTACCAATCGCTTTACTCGAACGCCAGCGGCAATTTCAACATAGGAATCGGTTCGAATGCCGCGAGATCGAACACGACGGGTTTCAATAATACTGCCATCGGATACAACAGTCTGGCTTCAAATACCATCGGAAACAGCAACATCGCGATCGGCTACAATTCGATGTTTTCGAACGTAAACGGCATCCTGAACCTTGGCATCGGAAACAACTCGCTTTCGGCAAATGCCAGTGGTGCAAACAACTCTGCCATCGGATACAATTCGCTCATGACGAACATTTCGGGCAACAACAACGTGGCTTTGGGCGCCTATACCTTGACCAATTCCACGACTTCCTGGAACACCGCCATCGGAACCAATTCCCTGAGGAACACGACTACAGGCGAAAGCAACACGGCGATCGGTGCAAATTCCCTAATGACGAACACGACCGGACTTGGAAATACGGCAAGCGGCACGAATTCGCTGGTCATGAACGCCACCGGAAGCAACAATACGGGCATCGGTTTTTCGGCTTTGCACGAAAATGCATCGGGCGATTCGAACACGACCGTCGGATCGAACGCCATGTATTACAACATTTCGGGATCGAACAATGTTGCGATCGGCGTTTCGGCTATGATAAACAACATTAGCGGTAGTTTCAACACGGCGATCGGTTTGTACGCCATGCGATGGAACACGACCGGCGACAACAACACGGCAATCGGAAGGCTTTCTATGGCGAACAATCTTTCGGGCATTTCCAACACGGCTTCGGGCATGAATTCGATGGCGCTCAACGAGTCGGGAAGCAATAACGTCGCCTCGGGAAGTGCGGCGCTTAGGAGCAATATTTCGGGTAACGGAAACACGGCTTTGGGCGCGTCGGCACTTTACGCAAGCTTGGGCGACAACAATACGGCGATCGGGATTGCGGCTTTACTGGCGAACGTGATTGGAAGCAACAATACCGCGATTGGAAATGCGGCCAACGTTTCGGCCGGAAACTGGTCAAATGCCACGGCTGTTGGCGCCGGAGCTATCGTGAATGCCTCGAACAAAGTGCGTTTGGGCAATGCAGGCGTTTCTATCGTGGAAGGTCAGGTTCCGTATTTTAACCCGTCGGATGCGCGTTTCAAGACCGATGTGAAGCAAAACGTGCCCGGACTCGATTTCATCATGAAGCTCAAGCCCGTGACTTATCGTTTCGATTCGGATAAGTTCCAGTCGCATCTTTCCCAGAATTTGGACAATGATAAGGATGTATCCGATGCGAAACGCCAATTCTCCAAAACCCTTAGAACCGGATTTCTCGCCCAGGACATAGAAAAAGCCGCCACCGAAATAGGTTACGATTTCGACGGACTCCACAAACCGGACGCTTCCAATCCGACCGACAATTACAGCGTCGCTTACAGCCAATTCGTTATGCCGCTCGTGAAATCGGTTCAGGAGCAACAGTCGGAAATCGAGAAATTGAAGGCCGAAAATGCCGCTTTAAAATCGGAAGTGAACGAAAACAAACGCGTTTTGGAAACTTTTGAGGCGCGACTTTTGGCGCTTGAGCGTAAGAAATAAGCTTTTTTTCCAGACCTAACAGGTTACCGGAAACCTGTTAGGTCTGGCGAAAGTTAGCGGTTTCGAACCAGACTTTATTACAGATTTCCTGTAAAAATTGTTAATTGTGAGTCGGTTCAAATGTCAAAAACTCACAGTACTTCCCAATCGAAAAATCTCCAAAAAAATATTTTTTTCCAGACCTAACAGGTTACCGGAAACCTGTTAGGTCTGGCGGAAGTTAGCGGTTTCAAACCAGATGTCGTTACAGATTTTTACTTCGTACAATTCGAGCAAAGCTCTCGGGTCTGTAAAAATTGTTAAACCAGAAACAATAGATAGTCCGAAAAAACTTGTGACCTAACTCACAGGTGCTATCGTTTCTTCTGTCGGAACTTTGCCAAAACATTTTTCCAATGAAGAAAATATTCGTGATCAACGGCGCTCAGGCGTTCGCACATTCGGGCGCCCAATTCAATAACACAATACTCGAATGGGACAAAGCTTTTTTCAACAAAGAAAACGGTTTTGAACTCCAATTCACCAACGTAGACGAGCCTTACGATTTGGCGACGGAAGTCGAAAAATACGTTTGGGCAGACGTCGTGATCTACCACACGCCAATCTGGTGGTTCGCGCTTCCGCATTCGCTCAAGGCCTATATCGACAAGGTTTTCACGCAAGGCCATCGCACAGGATTGTACTACAACGACGGCAGAAACGCCGAAAATCCAGCAATCAATTACGGAAAAGGCGGCTCGCTTCACGGTCGGAATTACATGCTAACGACGACCTGGAACGCTCCCGAAACGGCTTTCACTCTTGAAGGCGAATTCTTCGACCAAAAAAGCGTCGACCAAGGTGTGATGTTCGGTTTCCACAAGATGAATTCTTTTATCGGGATGGACGGGCTCGAGAGTTTCCACTTTCACGACGTGATGAAAAACGGATCGGAAATCGAGGCTTACCGCCAGGGTTATGTCAAACATCTAGAGAAGACTTTCAAACCGAGTTTAGTCGAAAATCTGCAATAACATGAAAACACTTATCGCCGCGGTTTTGGCCATTTTCGCCTTTACCGCATCGGCACAAAACCAACAGAAAATAAAGAAAGACAAGATTCTTTTTGTGGTCACAAGCCACGACACCAAAGGTTCGACGGGCGAAAAAACGGGTTATTATTTAGGCGAAGTCTCGCATCCGTGGGAAGTTTTGACCCAAGCCGGTTTCGAGATTGATTTTGTGAGCCCGAAAGGTGGAAATCCGCCGGTTGACGGTTTTGATTTGTCCGATCCGGTAAATAAAAAATTCTGGGAAGACAAGACGTATCACGACAAGATTTCGCACAGTCTCAAGCCGTCACAAGTGAATCCGAAAAACTACAAAGCGATCTATTTCGCGGGCGGACACGGAGCGATGTGGGATTTTCCGAATAACGAAGAACTGTCGAAAATCGCAGCCCAGATCTACGAAAACAACGGAATCGTCGGCGCGGTCTGCCACGGTCCGGCGGGTTTGGTCAACATAAAATTGAGCAACGAAAAGTATCTGATAGATGGCAAAAAAGTCAACGGATTCTCGAACGAGGAAGAAGCGATCGTAAAGCTAACGAACGTCGTCCCGTTTTTGCTCGAGGACAAACTTAAAGCCCACGGCGGCATCTACGAGAAATCCGAACCTTGGCAAACGCATGTAACGGTCGACCAAAGATTGGTTACCGGCCAAAATCCGCAATCGGCGAAAGCGGTTGGAGAAGAAATCGCGAAGTTGCTGAAATAATCGGCTTTTGAAAAGTCACCAAAAAGCGTGTTCCGTTCGTATTTTCGCGAAATGGAACACGCTGTTTTTTTGCGAGAGCACATCGAAAAGATCATGCCTTTGACCAACGATGAATTCGCGTTGATCTTGCCCAGATTCCGTCTGAAAAAAGTCAAGCGCAAAGACTTCCTGATCCAAGCCGGAGAAAAAGTCGTATCGGAATTTTTGGTCGTGAAAGGCATCCTGAAAGCGTTCACGCACGACGAAAACGGCAAAGAACACATCATCCAATTCGCCATGGAAAATTGGTGGATTTCCGATTACGCGTCTTGCACGACCGACGGTTTCGGCAATTTGTGCGTGCAGGCGTTAGAAGATTGTATCGTATTGGAATTCGCTTTCGCGGACAAAAACGAGCTGTGCGAATTGCTCCCAAAAATGTACCGGTTCCATTTCGAGAAATCCTTTTCGGGATACGTCGCCTTGCAGAAACGCGTGCTTTCGCTCATGAAAAACTCGGCCAAAGAAAACTATGAATTGCTTTTGGGACAATATCCGCAACTCTTCCAGCGCGTTTCCAAAACCATGTTGGCGCACTATCTGGGCGTTTCCCGCGAAACATTAAGCCGACTCGAAAAAGGGTAAAATCAGCCTTTTGTGCCTTCCCAGCAAACCGAACCGTCGTTCACGTTGCCTTGCCCGATGTAGTGATTATAGGTTTGTTCGTTCACCTGAATTGTTCCCACATCATTAGCATTTTGACCGTAAGTGGCAAAGTAAGCGTCGGCATTCGGGTTGTAAGTCAATCCGTAAAGTTGGTTGGTGCAAACCTGTTCGCCTTCTTTATCATTGTCGCAAGCAAAAAGGAAAGTCAGAAGCGAAAGGGCAAGAATCTTTTTCATTTTTCTTTTTTGGTAAAGGTCAGGTTTTAGAGCGAGTTGCGCAAGATGAGCGAACATTTGTTGGCAATGGCGCGCTTTCTGCCTTCGAGCACGAGTTTGGCCATGAGTTTTCCCATGCCTTCAAAATCGGTAGAAATTGTCGTGATGCCGCGTTCCACAACCTTTTTGAGAGGCGTTTCATTGTACGAAATGATGCCGAAATCAATGCCCGATTGCAGTTTTTGCTTTTTGGATTGTTCGATGACTTTCACCAGATCGCGGTCGTTCGGCAAAATGTAGACTTCGCCTTGTTTGATCATGCGCGAATCGAACTCCGGAATGACTTCGTGGGCAATGTTGAAATCGTCGCAAAAGTTCAGAAAGCCTTGTTTCATGCCGATAGGTTCGCGAAAACCAGGAAAAACGAGCACGAGTTTGCCGTATTGGTCGAGTCGGCCTTTGCCTTCCTTGAGCGCATTGTAGATGTCCGACACAAAATTCTGGTGCACCGAAGGATAATTCGACAAGCTTTCGCTGGTTTGATCCAGAATAAAAACTTCTGAAGTCGGCAGCGTTTTGATCACTTCTGTCGCGTTGTCCACGTTGGCCGGCATAATGATGTATTTCGTGTAACTGCCATTGTTGTCTTCGACGAGTTTGGCGAACATTTTGGCGTTGAAGTGATGAAAAGAAATGTCGACCTGTACGTCTTTTCCGATGTTTTCCAGAAACGAGTTGTACAGATCTTCCTTAAACGAATTCAGCTCGTCAAACAAAAGGAAAATCTTCTCGCGAATACTGATCTCGGTACTTTTCACGTAGTAACCTTTGGCTGGTATGGCCAAAATGATCCCGCGTTTCTTCATTTCGTCGTAAGCGAGCAAAACCGTGTCGCGCGAAAGTGAGAACTCAAGACATACTTTGTTCACGCTCGGAAGCCTGTCGCCCTTTTGCAAAAGCCCGTCGGTTATGGCTTTTTCGAGAGACGCGATGATTTGCTTGTACTTTGGGATACCCGAATTGGCTACTATCGAAATCAACTTCATTTAGAAAACGTTTTCGCAAAGATATAAAAACTGGTAGGTATTGGTATGGAAAATTTAGCCGATGCGGTAATTTTGGATTTCACAATCGCCAAAAAAAACCATGAAACTGAAGCAGATATCCAATTTTGTTGAACCGATTTTTGAGAAAGTGTTCGGTTTTGCCGACAACTCCGTCCAAGCCGGATTGTTCACGCTCCAGAATTCGCGAGGCATGGAACTGCGCGTCACAGATTTTGGGGCAACGGTCACGGCGATCAAAGTGCCACTCAAGTCGGGCGAGGTCGTAGACGTGGTTCCCGGATTCGATTCGGTTCAGGATTACGTCGATTCGTATTCGCTTCCGGCCGCGCCTTATTTCGGGGCGATCGTCGGTCGTTACGCAGGGAGAATCGGTGGCGTACGTTTTTGCCTCAACTGAAAGAA
>JBCNQO010000329.1:0-3513 GCA_039592825.1 Flavobacterium sp. | reverse complement strand
CGTACTTACTTTTATAACATCCCGATTGTTCGCAGTCGGGATTTTTTTTTTGGCGCGGAGTTTTTAACTCCGCGAGGTTGTGTGGCGAAGTCTGTGACTTCGGTTGTGAGATTTATTTTTAGAAGCTAATCCCGTCGCCGCTGCTAGCTTTCTTGCAAAAGCCTGGTTTTTTAAGGGGCGCGGCGAGCTTCTTTGGTCGCTGCCGCGCCCCAAAAAAACCAAGTCTTTTCCTGCAAAAGGCTAATCCGCTTTACCGGGGCTAAAAACTCGTCACGACACAAATCCGCAGTAAAAAACGAAATTCCGGCTAACGAACAAGCGTCAACCGGAATTTGCACGACAACAACGTTTGTTTGGTTATAAGGCGAAGTTCAGTGTTGCAATAAGTACGTTTACCGTAAGGCTAACGATAAGAAAATTGTAGATAGTTCGCGCCGGCTGTTGAGACAGAATCGTTCCGTTAAAGCCTATCGCGCCTGCTACGACCAGAAAAAGTTGTACCATTTGGAACAAACTCGTTCCGTTCATCAGAACTGCCATTGCGGCGATTCCGCCCACGCAGCTAGAAACCAGAACGCCCATACTGACGCTCGCAAAAAGTCCTTTCTCGAATCTCTCGTAATATTTTTCGTATGTGCTCATGACCTGATAATGTTTTGATTACAGGACAAAATTACCGCCTCATACTCAGGCGTTTTATGACATTTGTCATGTGCCAGGAAATTTGTTTTAGCGAATATTTGGGAAGCGATTCCAACAAGAAAAACTAACTTCAAGTGAAAATCACCAAAACCAAAAGCCATGACCGATAAGTATAAAGAAATGCTCGACGCCCTAATGGCCGAAGGTTTCCATCAAATTTCAGACAACAAAAAACCCGGCTACGACTTCGATTTCAAAATCACGCCCTATTCGCTGAACACGAAATTGAGTTTCCGCTTCGACAACTTCGATCATTTCACCGAATTCCTCAAGAACGCAAACGCCCATTCTCCAGAGCGTGAAGAAGTTTTGCAGGCCACTTTTCTCGAGCTTGGCCTTAAAGAAGGCGAATTCTTTTGGGTGAATTTCTACGCGTCGGGCCAAGAAACCGAAATGTGACCGCAATCACTTAGCTTTGGTCTCGAATGGATAAATTCCCAAAACACGTTCGGTCCAAGATCATGTCGCGCATTCGCGCCAAGGCCACCAAAGACGAAGTGCTATTGGCCAAAACGCTTTACCACAAAGGCCATCGGTACAGAAAAAACAACAAAAAAGTAAAAGGCACGCCAGATCTTACCTTTGCCAAATACAAACTCGCGATCTTCGTAGACGGCGAATTCTGGCATGGCTTCGATTGGGAAAACAGGAAAGGCAAAATCAAGTCGAATGCCGAATTCTGGAACAAAAAGATCGAACGAAACATCGAGCGCGACAAGGAAGTGAACGCATTTTTGTCCGAAAACGGCTGGACGGTTTTGCGCTTCTGGTCTGCCGAAATCAAGAAGAATCTGGAGTCGGTCGTGGCGAAAATCGAGGCTGCGATGGTCGAGATCCGAACCAAAAAATACAAAAGCGACGAAGACGATCTTTTAATGGCTGCCGAGCCAAATCTGTAAATTCCCAAAACAACCACTTTCCCGATTCCCGAATTCGCTATCTTTTGCGAATGAAAACCCTGCTAACCTTTCTGTTGTTTTCTGTGGCAATTTTCGCTCAGGAAAAGTACTTGATCAACCCAAAATTCAAGGATTTCCCAAAAGCCCAATTGGTCGCGCACGCCGATTCTACGTTCTATTTCCAGGCGCAAATCGGGTTCAACGTGACCATGGATCTGATCAAACCGCTCAAGGAAATCAAAGTCGATAAATCGTCCCAAACCGAATATCTGAACGAACAACTCGTCAAGATCGACAAAGATCCAAGCGATTTTGTGGCTTACGGAAATGCCGCGCATTACTACAAAAATGTCGGTCGGGAAGCCCAGGCAAAGGAGTTTTACGAAAAGGCATATTCCAAATTGAAGTTGCTTCCAAAAGCGAAAGATTCGGCGTTTTTCTATTCGTATCGCGGTTTGCTCAAAGCCAATCTGGGCAAAGACGGCGCACCAGATATGGAACGCGCATTGGCGATAAACAAAGCCGATTCTTTGGCGCTGCTGTTTTATCCGATGGTTTTGATCCAACAGCAGAAATTTCCCGAAGTCAAGAAAATCCTGCTCAACGCGATTCCCGACAAAACGTTTGGTGAATATTCCTATTTTATGTTGCTTATGGCCGATTTGTATGAGGAACTTTCGAAATTCCCGTCAAACGGAAACGGCATGTTCGACGGCATCAAAGCGATGAATCTGGCCGAAGTCACCAAAGACAAATATTCCGACAAGATCAACACGAAAGCCCAGAATCTCGACCGTTTCAAGCAAATGGTCGACTTGCTTTACATGTTGCTAAAATTCGGGGCCGCGGCCGACAACAAAGAAATTGTGTTGCAACCCAACGATTACGAACTTCTGGCGTCGAAAGAAAAGTACTTAAAAGCTTGGGTTTGGGACAAGAAAAACAATGCTTACGGCGGAAACAGTGCGCTTGGACTCGTACATTTCCTGCAACAGAAATACGACCTGGCGCTTGCCGGTTACCAAAATGCGATCAAGGCTTTTCCGGCAGACAAAGAAAGCGTGAAGTTCAATCTGGGCGAGGTTTACGGCAATATCGCCGCGGTTTATTTCCGTCAGAAAAAGAACGACAAGATCGTGGAATCTTTCGCCAAAAAGCTGTCGATAAAATCATTGAATGTGTCCGAAAGGCAACAGACTTACGTGATTTTGTCCAAACTCGAATTCCAGCGCGGAAATTTAGAAAAGTCGACCGATTACGCCCGTGACGCGCTCGCGATTTCTCCCGATTTCGACGCGTATTTCCTGCTTTCGCACCTGTATTTCAAAACCGAAGCCAATTCGCTTTCTGACCTTTACCGCGAGAAAGCCCAAGCCAGCATTCCAATGGATCGCCTGTGTGAATTTCTCGAGTATTTCAGCGCATTGCAACTCATGGGCGGTCAATTCGACGGCGCTTACATCAATTTCGAAGACTTTGTGAAGCGTTCGGGATTTCCTTGTGACGATTGCAAAAAGTTGCTCGAAACCTATTTAGTTGCCAAGTAGTTCTGACCGGTTTCGGGTTGCTTTAGACAAGAAAATCAAAACGACAATCGCTCCTAGCAAACTCATCACGACGCCTACCAAATTCGGGCTTTCGAAGCCGAATCCGTAAACTAGTGGAAGTCCGCCAAGGAAAGCTCCAAGTGCGTTTCCGATGTTGAAACTCGCCTGGATCACCGCCGAGGCGATCATTTCGGCACCTTTCGCCGTTTGTATCATGAGCATCTGGATTGGTGCTGCCATGGCAAATGCGGTACATCCGGTAAGGAAAACCAGCACGAGCGAAACGATTTGGTTGCCCGAGAAAAAGAAAACCGATACCAGAATCGCGGCCATGATGATCTGAACGGTAAAAACGGCTTTTGCGA
>JBCNQO010000328.1:0-3514 GCA_039592825.1 Flavobacterium sp. | reverse complement strand
TTTCATGTGGATGTCGCACGAAGACTGGAGCAAAGTCATCAACACCAGCCTTAACGGATTCTACAACGTCACGAACTTTTTCATCCAGAAAATGCTTCGCAACAAGTACGGCCGCATCATCAACATGGTGTCGGTTTCTGGCGTGAAAGGAACGCCTGGCCAAACGAATTATTCGGCGGCGAAAGGTGCTTTGGTTGGGGCTACAAAAGCGTTGGCACAAGAGGTCGCCAAACGCAACATTACCGTGAATGCGGTCGCTCCGGGGTTTATCAAAAGCGACATGACAGCCGAACTCGACCAGAAAGAACTCATCAAAATGATTCCCGCGAACCGTTTTGGGGAAGCCGAAGAAATCGCAGACCTCGTCTCGTTCCTGGCTTCGAAGAAATCGGGTTACATCACGGGCGAAATCATCAACATTAATGGAGGTATCTATTCATAAAATTACACCTAGAACGAGATAATGAGCAGGAGAGTTGTAATTACCGGAATGGGAATCTGGAGCTGCATCGGCACGTCTCTCGATGAGGTTACCGAGTCGCTTCGCCAGGGAAAATCGGGAATCGTTTTCGACGAGGAACGAAAGGAATTCGGTTTCCGTTCGGCCTTGACCGGAATCGTCCCGAAGCCCGAGTTGAAGGAGCTTCTGAACCGTCGCCAGCGGATTTCGGTAGGCGAGGAGACAGAATACGCTTACATGGCCACGATCGAAGCTTTGAAAAATGCGGGAATCGACGAAGATTTTTTCCAGAATAACGAAGTCGGAATCCTTTACGGAAATGACTCCGTTTCCAAAGGAATCATCGAGGCTACAGATATCATCCGCGATAAAAAAGACACGGCACTCATCGGTTCTGGCGCGATTTTCAAGTCGATGAATTCTACCGTGACGATGAACCTTGCCACGATTTTTCAGCTCAAAGGCGTCAACATGACGATCAGTGCGGCTTGCGCGAGCGGTTCGCATTCGATCGGATTGGGTTATTATCTGATAAAATCCGGAATGCAGGACGTAATCATCTGCGGAGGCGCTCAGGAAATCAACAAATACGCGATGTGTTCGTTTGACGGACTCGGTGTTTTTTCGCCAAGGGAAAACGATCCCACAAAAGCTTCCCGCCCGTTCGATTCCAGCCGCGACGGATTGGTTCCAAGCGGCGGTGGCGCGACTTTGATTCTCGAAAGCTACGAATCGGCTATTGCCAGAGGCGCGAACATCATCGCTGAGGTTATCGGCTACGGATTTTCGTCCAACGGCGGACACATTTCCACTCCAAACGTAGACGGTCCGTCGATTGCCATGAAAAAAGCTTTGAAAGAAGCCGGAGTCGAGGCGTCAGACATCGACTACATCAACGCTCACGCAACTTCAACTCCAGTTGGTGACGCGAACGAAGCCAAAGCGATTTTTGATGTTTTCGGTCCGGAAATGCCGCCAGTTAGTTCGACCAAATCGATGACGGGACACGAATGCTGGATGGCCGGAGCGAGCGAAGTCATTTACTCGATCCTGATGATGAACAACTCGTTCGTGGCGCCAAACATCAACCTTGAAAACCCAGACGACGACTCGTCCAAATTAAATATTGCACGCACTACGCTAGATAAGGAAATTAATATATTTTTGTCGAATTCTTTCGGATTCGGAGGAACCAACTCGGCCTTGGTCGTGAAAAAGTATACTAAAGAAAATGAATAAAGAAGAGATTATCGAGAAGATCAACGCGTTCATGAGCGATGAATTCGAAGTAGATGTAGAGGAAATCCAGCCAGAAGCGATCCTGAAAGACACTTTGGGACTAGATAGCTTGGATTATGTGGATCTCGTGGTTTCAATCGAGGCGAACTTTGGCGTAAAGCTCGTGGAATCGGACTTTGTCGGAATCTCGACTTTCCAGACTTTCTACGACCTTATCGAGAAAAAACTGTTAGCGAAGCACGCATAACATGGCCCAATGGGAAGGCAAATCCAAGGGAACGGTTCTGGGTTATAGGATTTTCGTTTTCCTGATCAAGAACTTCGGCGTCCGTCCGGCCTATTTTATCCTGTATTTTGTTGCGAGTTATTACTTCCTTACCCAAAAGCGAAGCAATCGTGACATGTCTTATTATTTCCACAATCGACTTGGTTATTCGCGTGCCAAAACCCGTAGGGCGTTATTCAAAAGTTATTACACTTTTGGGCAGACGATAATAGACAAAGTGGCGATTTCTGCCGGATTGCGAAAAAAGTTCACCTACGAGTTCGACGGAATCGAGATCCTGATCGACTTGCTCAAGCAAAAGCAAGGTGGCGTTTTGATTTCGGCTCACGTCGGGAATTTCGAGATTGCCGAGCAGTTCTTTGCAGACATCGATCTGGAGTTCAACATCAACATCGTAACCACAGATCTGGAGCATTCGGCCATTCGCGATTACCTCGAATCGGTTACCGAAAAAGCCAGCCGAAAGTTCATTATCATCAAAGAAGATCTTTCGCACATTTTCGAGATCAACGCCGCTTTGGCGCGAAACGAATTAGTCTGTTTTACCGGCGATCGCTATTTCACAGGAAACAAAACGTTATCTGAAGAGTTTTTGGGCGAGGAAGCTTATTTCCCGTCCGGGCCGTTTTTGATAGCTTCGAGACTCAAAGTTCCGGTGGCTTTCGTTTACGTGATGAAAGAGCCGAAACTACATTATCATTTGTACACGAGACGTGCCGAAGTCAAGCACAGAGACGAGAAGGCGCTGTTGAAAGAATACGCGAAAAACGTAGAAGGCTTCGTTAGAAAGTATCCGTACCAATGGTTCAATTACTTCAATTTTTGGGGTAAATCCGAGAATTCTCAAGGCTAATCGTCTGTTTTCGTTCAGGATAACGTCCGCGTAAAGCGAATCTGCAATTTTTCACTTACATTTGCGCGCGATAAAACAACAGGAATGAAGAACGTTCTGGTCATCTATTACACCCAATCAGGACAGCTCAAGGACATTGCCGCGAGCATTTCCCAGCCTTTTTTAGACAGCGACGACTACAGCGTCGATTTTCACGAGATCAAACCAGTGACGCCTTTCCCGTTTCCGTGGGATAGCGATGCTTTTTTTGGGGCATTTCCAGAATCTTTCGTTCAGGAACCGATTGCGCTCGAGCCGATTCCGTCCGAAATCCTTTCCAAAAATTACGACCTGATTCTGTTTCATTACCAGGTTTGGTATTTGTCGCCTTCGATTCCAATCAACTCCTTCCTCAAAAGTGCCGAAGGGAAATCGTTGCTGAAAGGAAAACCGGTCGTAACTATTTCCGGTTCAAGAAATATGTGGGTCATGGCTCAGGAAAAGGTGAAAACGCTTTTGAAAGAAGCCGGTGCCGATTTGAAAGGCAATATCGCTTTGGTGGATCGCGTCGGGAATTTAATCAGTGTTTTGACGATTGTTGAATGGATGTTTTCTGGCAAAAAGACCAAGAAATGGGGCATTTTACCGCTTCCGGGCGTTTCAGACAAAGACATATCCGAGGCATCGAAATTCGGGG
>JBCNQO010000327.1:0-3520 GCA_039592825.1 Flavobacterium sp. | reverse complement strand
TCGTACCTTCGTTGCTGTGAGAGAACGTGTGGTTTCCGCCAAATTGGTGTCCCATTTCGTGAGCCACGTAGTCGATGTCGAAATTGTCGCCTTGCGGAATTCCGTCGGCCGGAGACGTATATCCAGAGCCTTTCCCAAGCGGAACGGAAGTCGTAGGATTCTTGCAGACGCAACCGATACAGCCCGCGTTTCCGCCGCCGCCAGTCGCCCCGAACAAGTGTCCGATGTCGTAATTCGCGCTTCCGATCACATTGGTCAAAGTCGTCTGCAATTGTTGGTTCCAAGCGCCGGCCGCGCC
Organism: Flavobacterium sp.; assembly: GCA_039592825.1. Taxonomy (GTDB): domain Bacteria; phylum Bacteroidota; class Bacteroidia; order Flavobacteriales; family Flavobacteriaceae; genus Flavobacterium. Next base: position 3,222 of record JBCNQO010000327.1, on the reverse strand, counting down.
TTGAGATGCATTGGAATAAGGATCAGAAGAAGCCGAAGTGTAAATTACCGCATCTGTATTCGAAATCAGGTTCATGTGAACGCCCATATCGATCTCGAAAACCCCGTTAACGCGCGTCATCGTGTTGTTGATCGCAGCCAGAGCGAGCGCTTTCGTGCCTCCGAAATAAGCCGTGTATTCGCCCGTAACCGACATCGCCAAACGGTAATTGCGAAGATTTCCGTCGTCTGCGTTCGGTCTCAAAAGCTCTGCATTGTTCAATTCTTCTTCCGCGACAGCGATAACGCGGCAATCCCACTGGTTCAAAGACGCAGCTTTGTCGGACTTTTTGTAAACGGTATAAACACTTTGGTCAGTAGTGTAAGGCTCGATGAAAGTGGCCGATTTGTCTGCATTGATCACCATCGACTGAAGTCCGAGAGGCGAAATGCTAAAGTAAACCGTGGCGCCGGGATTGTTGACGCCTTTTCCTGTGTAAGACTTGATTTCCGGATAGCGCGCCGCGAGTTCGGGTTCCATGTTCGAGAACTCGTTTACGCGAAACTGGTCGAAACCGCCGTCGGCATTCGGGAGCGAGATGATCACACCGTTTCCTCTGCCCGAAAACCTTTGTGGCGCGGTCGATAGCGATTGTTTCAAATCTTCGGTGTTCAGTGAAAATAACCTTGGAGTCTGGAGCGAAGTCTTGTTTGCCACGACTTGAGCGTCGGAATTTTTAACGGCCGATTGCCAAACCTGGCGGCCGTTTTGGGCAAACGAAAACCCCGTAATCGCCACGAAAGCGATCGAGAGTAATCTGTTCTTCATAAATTTACTTTGGGTTAATAGTCAATTAGTTTGGGTCAAATATATGTGGATTTGGAATCGGGTGATTCAGAATTATAAGAAAATAGTTGACAAATCGACAAGTTGTAGTTGTTAAATGTGTTAAATCGACAAAAATGTGAGAATTTACTTGAAATATCGTTATTGAAAATATTTCAGTTGAAAACGCTACTTTTAGCTCAAAAAACAAATGGAGCTGAGTTATTGGGAACTCAAGAATTGGTTTTCGAACGTCGATTTCACGATCGTAGGAAGCGGAATCGTAGGACTTCACGCGGCGTTGCGATTACGAGAAAAATTCCCGTCGGCCAAAATCCTGATCCTCGAAAAAGGCGCTTTGCCACAAGGCGCGAGTACGAAAAATGCGGGTTTTGCATGCTTCGGAAGTCTGTCGGAAATCTTGGACGATCTGGCCACGCATTCCGAAGAAGAAGTGATCCAACTCGTACAAAAACGCTGGAATGGCCTGCAATTGCTAAGAAAACGACTTGGCGATTCCGCGATAGATTTCAAGCCTTTCGGCGGATACGAACTGTTCCTGCAAAAAGACGAATTCCTGTTTCACGACTGTTTGCAGAAGTTGCCTTTCGTGAACGATTTGCTGCGTCCGTTGTTCAAAGCCGATGTTTTCTCGAAAGAAGTCGACCGATTTGGCTTCGGGAATATTTTCGACAATGTGATTTTCAACCCGTTCGAAGCCCAAATCGATACGGGAAATATGATGCAGGCTTTGCTCAAGGAAGCGATTTCAAAAGATATTCTGATCCTGAATCGAATGGCGGTCGTTGGTTTTTCAGACAATGGAAGCAACGTCACGGTCTCGCTCCAGGATTTCAGTTTCAAGACCGACAAATTGCTTTTCGCCACCAACGGTTTCGCCGGACAAATTACCCAAAACGCTGTAAAACCGGCACGCGCACAAGTTTTGGTAACCAAACCGATCGCGAATCTCGACATAAAAGGAACGTTCCATTTTGACCGCGGTTACTACTATTTCAGGAACATTGGCGACAGGATTTTGTTCGGCGGCGGACGCAATCTGGACTTCGAGGGCGAAACCACGACACAATTCGGCAACACCGAAATCATCATAAACCAACTCGAGGATTTGCTAAAAGACGTAATTTTGCCGAATACGCCATTAGAGATCGAACACCGCTGGAGCGGTATCATGGGAATAGGCGCAAGCAAACGGCCAATCGTAGAAGCGCTTTCGGCCAATGTGTTTTGTGGCGTGAGACTCGGCGGAATGGGCGTTGCCATTGGTAGTCTGGTAGGCGAGGAGCTTGCCGATTTATTGTAGAAGTTTATGTTAAAGAAGATTTTCAGTTATATAAAAACGGCCGCTTTGTGGTTTTTCGCGATCTCGATCTTTCTCGTGATCTTGTTCCGATTCGTTCCGGTGCCGTTTACGCCTTTGATGGGATTTAGGTTTTTCGAGAATACTTTTTCGGACAAAACCGTTTTCTTCGACCACAAATGGGTTCCGATCGAGGACATTTCGCCAAACCTTCAAAAGGCCGTGATTGCCAGTGAAGACGCGACTTTTCTGGATCATTATGGCTTCGATTTCAACGCGATCCAAAAAGCGGTCAAGAAAAATAAGAAAGGCAAAAAGCTCGTGGGCGGAAGCACGATTTCGCAACAGACGGCCAAAAACGTGTTTTTGTGGCAAGGAAGAAGCTACATAAGGAAAGCGTTTGAAGCCTATTTCACGGTTTTGATCGAAGTTTTCTGGCCCAAGGAACGCATCATGGAAGTTTACCTGAACTCGATAGAAATGGGCAACGGTGTTTACGGAGCGCAGGCCGCGTCGAGACATTGGTACTCAAAAGACGCGAACCAGCTCACGAAAAAAGAAGCTGCCGGAATCGCGGCGATTTTGCCGAATCCGCGCAAGTTCGAGGCCAGTTATTCGTCTGCTTACATCAACAAGCGCAAAAGTCGTATCATGGCCGGAATGCGCCGTATCAAACTCGACTATTGATGCGATTCCTCACTTTTTTCCTGCTTTTTTCGATTGTCGGATTTTCCCAGAAACACCAGATTGGGACGGTTCTCGAAAACGATCTGTTCACTTCATCCGTTAACGACAAATATTATACGAACGGAATTGAGGTTTTCTACCGATTCCTCGGCAAAGACACTTCCGAAACCGTGGCCAAAAAGGTCAATGAGTTCCGCGCCGGCCAATATATCTACAATCCGCAAACGGTGAAAGCGGCCGATCCTGGCGTGCACGACAGGCCTTTCGCGGGCTATCTTTTCGGACAGTTCCAGAAAGGTTGGTTCTACAAAAACGGATCGGCTTTGAAACTCAGCGTTCAGGCCGGAGTTGTCGGACCATCGTCTCTGGCCGAAGACGTGCAGCGCGGCATCCACAACATTTTTGGCTAC
>JBCNQO010000326.1:0-3525 GCA_039592825.1 Flavobacterium sp. | reverse complement strand
GCTCCCCCTCTTGGGCTCGAACCAAGGACCCTCTGATTAACAGTCAGATGCTCTAACCAACTGAGCTAAGGAGGAAGATGTTGTATCTTTTAAGCGGTTGCAAAGATAGAACGAAATTCGGTTCTTGCAAACATTTCCGAAGAAAAATTCAAGAAATTTTACTTGCTCACGATCGCTTTGTAAATATCGTTTCCGTTGGCGAACAAAAGCAGGCCTATTAGTATCACGAAACCAGCAGTTTGCGCGTATTCCATGAATTTGTCACTCGGTTTGCGTCTAAAGATCATTTCATACAAAAGGAACATGACGTGTCCGCCGTCGAGCGCCGGAATCGGCAAAAGGTTCATTACGCCAAGCATGATCGAGAGCACTGCGGTAATGTTCCAGAAGTTCTGCCAAACCCATTCGTCCGGGAAAACGTTGAAGATCGCGAAGAATCCGCCAACGCCTTTATAAGCGCCCGTGCTAGGTGTAAAGATCGCTTTGAGCTGCGTGAGGTATTTGCTCATGCTTTCGCGGAAGTTGTTCACTCCGGCAGGGAAAGACTCGGCAAAAGAATAAGTGTGGACATTTAGCTTGTAGTAGCCCAAAGTCTCGAGGTTTCTCAAAGTTGGGATAGCCGGTTGAATAAGCAACTTTCCGTCTTTGTTGAACGATACTTTCGTAGTCACGTCTTTTTTGTCTCTCAACACAACCGCGTCAAACGTCTGGTTTTTGTTTTTCTCGCCAAAAGCTTTAACCTGGTCGAAATAACGGATGTCGTTTCCGCCAATCGTCTTGATCACATCGCCTTTCTGCAAAGTCTTCTCGTTTGCCGAACCTTCGGCGAATCCGCCAACTACGAAAGGAATCCGGTAAGCGAACAAAGGCACTTTCTCACCCGAAACCATTCGTCCGGTAAGGTCGGCAGGCAATTCGATCTCTTTTTGGGCGCCGTTTCTCTCTACGGTCACTTTCTTTCCGAAAAGCGTCGCATAGGCCGCGTCGTCAAAAGCGTCGAACGTTTTTCCGTCTACGCTCACGATCTTGTCGCCGTTCTCAAAACCAACTTTTTCGGCAATCGGGTTCGTTACCCAGATTCCGTCTTTCACTTCGCTGTTGGCAATGTAAGTATCGCCGTACACGAACGCGATTCCGATGTAGATTAAAAACGCCAGAACAAAGTTCACGGTAACGCCGCCAAGCATGATGATAAGTCGCTGCCAGGCCGGCTTGGATCGGAATTCCCATGGCTGCGGTTCTTGCGCCATTTGCTCGGTGTCCATGCTTTCGTCTATCATTCCCGAAATTTTCACGTATCCGCCAAGTGGCAACCAACCGATCCCGTAAACGGTTTCCCCGATTTTTTTCTTGAAAAGCGAGAATTTCACGTCAAAGAACAAGTAGAACTTTTCCACTCGTGTCTTGAACAATTTCGCCGGTATGAAATGCCCCAATTCGTGCAAGATGATAAGGAGCGAAAGGCTCAGCAAAAACTGGGAAAGTTTAACTACGATATCCATTTGTGACTGTTGAATTTGGGCAAAAATAGTGTTTTCTGCATAACGCCCTAATTTACTATATCGGTTGAACTGGTAAATGTTTGTTAATAGTTCCCGATGCTCGAGCCGTCGGGGTTAAATTTACGAGAAGCAAAAAACCAGACAAATGCAGCAAATTTCCACCGCCTTGCTTTCCTACGGAATGTCGGGCAAAGTCTTTCACGCACCCTTTCTAGAATTGCATCCGGGTTTTGACCTTGCCGGAAGTTGGGAGCGTTCCAAAAAACTCATTCAGGAAGATTACCCAATGGTGAAAAGTTACGCGAGTCTAGAGGAAGTGCTCGCAGACAAAGAAGTCGAACTCGTCATCGTAAATACGCCCACAGAAACCCATTTTGAATACGCAAAAGCCGCGCTCGAAGCCGGAAAGCACGTGCTCGTAGAGAAAGCTTTTACCACGACGGTTGCCGAAGCCGAAGAACTCAACGAGATAGCCAACGACAAAAACCTCAAGCTCGCCGTGTTCCAGAACCGCCGTTTCGACAGCGATTTCAAGACCGTAAAAGACATTTTCGACAAGAATATTCTAGGCGAAACGGTCGAGGCCGAATTCCATTTTGACCGATTCAACCCGAATTTGAGTCCGAAGGCACACAAAGAAGTGCGTTCGTCAGGCTCTGGCGTTCTAAAGGATTTGGGCGCTCACATCATCGATCAAGCCTTGTTTTTGTTCGGTTTCCCGGATGGTTTGTATGCCGATGTACGTTCAACGCGGGAAAATTCCGTGGTTGACGATTGGTTCGACATTACGCTTTTCTACCCGAAATTCCGCGTGCGCCTCAAAGCCAGTTATTTTGTTCGCGAACCGCTTCCGTCTTATGTGATCCACGGCAAAAAAGGCTCGTTCATCAAGAGTCGCGGCGATGTTCAGGAAGACGAACTAAAATTGGGCAAAAAGCCAATGGTAACCGATTGGGGAAAAGAACCCGATTTCAAGAAAGGCGTATTGCACACCGAAATCGAGGGCGAAGAAGTGCGCGAACACGTGCCGACGATTCCCGGAAACTACTACTATTTCTTCGACGAACTCTATCAGGCAATCAAGAAAGGCAAGAACGTTCCGGTTTCGGCAGAAGATGGCATCAAGACCATGCGAATCATCGAAGCCGCGCTTGAAAGTTCTTCCGACAAAAAATACATCCAATTCTAATCCATACAGAAAATGCAAAAAAGACAACTAGGACAAAGCGACTTACATATTTATCCGATCGTTTTCGGAGGCAATGTTTTTAACTGGACGATAGACGAAGCCAAATCATTCGAGATCCTCGACGCCTTTGTGGGCGCGGGTTTCAACGCAATCGACACCGCCGACGTCTACGCGAGATGGGCGCCCGGAAATTCTGGTGGCGAATCCGAGAAAGTCATCGGAAACTGGTTAAAATCGAGAGGCAATCGCGAAAATATCGTCCTGATGACCAAAGTCGGAAGCGACATGGGCGAAGGCAAATCCTTGAAAAAAGACTACATCTTGCGCGCCGTCGAAGCCTCGTTGACAAGGCTCAAAACCGACTATATCGACCTTTACCAAACCCATTTTGACGACGAAGACACTCCTGTGGACGAAACGCTGTCGGCCTATGACCAATTGGTAAAAGAAGGCAAAGTGCGTTGGATAGGAACTTCGAACATGACACCCGAAAGGTTGTTGCAGTCTTTGGCCAAATCCGACGAAAAAAACTACCCGAAATACCAAACGCTTCAGCCGCATTACAACCTTTACGCGCGTGAAGGTTACGAGAAACAGTTCGAGCCGATCGCTTTGGAACAAAACCTTGGCGTAATCACCTATTTCTCGCTCGAAAGCGGTTTCCTCACCGGAAAATACAGAACCAAAGACGATTTGAGCAAAAGCCCGCGAGGTGGCGATATGGACAAATATTTCGACGACCGCGGCATCAAAATCCTGACTGCTTTAGACGAGGTTTCGAGTTTGCACAATTCGACTCCGGCCGCTGTGGCATTGGCTTGGTTGATAGATAGA
>JBCNQO010000325.1:0-3536 GCA_039592825.1 Flavobacterium sp. | reverse complement strand
GGCTTTGCTAGACCTTTGCGTAAAGATCGATTTATCTGATTTTGAAACCATTGACCTTTGCGGAACGGGAGGAGACGGGAAAAACACGTTCAACATTTCCACATTGGCGTCGCTTGTCGTGGCGAGTTGCGGCATAAAAGTCGCCAAACACGGCAATTACGGCGTTTCATCGGTTTCCGGATCGAGCAATGTGATGGAAGCTTTGGGCGTGAAATTCACCAACGACGAGAGCGTTATAAAACGTTGCATAGACCAAGCGAACCTCGCGATCTTGCACGCGCCTTTGTTCCATCCGGCCATGAAAAATGTCGGGCCGATCCGAAAAGATTTGGGCGTAAAAACCTTTTTCAATTTGCTCGGACCGCTCGTGAATCCGGCTTTTCCGCAGTATCAGGTTTCGGGTGTTTTCAATCTGGAACTCGCCCGAATGTACGGTTATCTGCTTCAGGAAACGAATGTGAATTTCCGCGTGTTGCACGACTTGAACGGTTACGACGAGATTTCGCTTACCGGCAATGCGAAGATAGTCTCCAAAGACGAAGATTCGATTTTTTCGCCTTCGGATTTCGGTCTGGATAAAATCCGCGAAAGCGACATTTACGGCGGAAACACTGTAGAAGAAGCGGTTTCTATCTTCAAGAATATCCTCGAAGGAAAAGGAACAGAAACTCAAAATAACGTGGTTTGCGCCAATGCGGCCTTAGCGATCGAACTCGTTCACAATACCGACAAAAAACAAGCGTTTGAACTTGCAAAAGAGGCTCTTTTATCAGGAAAGCCCTTACAGACATTATACCACATCCAAGAATTGACAAAATGAACATTTTAGAGAAAATCGCCGCCAACAAGGCGAGAGAAGTCGAATTGCGCAAAAAAGTCGTTTCGCGCCCGCTTTTAGAAAATACACAACTTTTCAGACGACCCACTTTTTCGCTTGCCGATTCGCTTGTCTCGAGTGAATTCGGGATTATTGCCGAACATAAAAGACGTTCGCCTTCTCGCCCGAACATCAACCAGAATCTGCCTATTGCCGATGTCGTTACAGGCTATTCGAACGCCGGAGTTTGCGGGATTTCGGTGCTTACCGACATGACATATTTTGGCGGTTGCGTAGACGATATCCTTATGGCCAGAGCTGCGGTTTCCACGCCGCTTTTGCGAAAGGAATTCATCCTGGACGAATACCAGATCGTGGAATCGAAATCTACGGGCGCCGACGCGATCTTGCTTTTGGCCTGCATGCTCAAACCGTTCGAAATCAAGAATCTGTCGGTTTTGGCGATGTCTTTGGGCATGGAAATCTTGCTCGAAGTGCGCGACAAAGAAGAATTCGACCGATCGATTTGCCCGGAAATTTCGCTTGTGGGCGTGAACAACCGCAACCTCAAGGACTTTCAGGTAGACGTGAACATCAGTCACGAACTGGCCGACCACATTCCAAGCGAATTCGTGAAAGTATCCGAAAGCGGACTCGACAATGCCGAAACCGTGAACGCTTTGAGAGCTTCGGGTTATCAAGGCTTTCTAATGGGAGAACACTTCATGAAAAACGAGAATCCGGGATTGGCCGCACGCGATTTCATGACCGAAATGAAAGCACTCGTAAAATGAAACTCAAGGTTTGCGGCATGAAAAACGAGGCGAACATGCTCGAGGTCGCCTCACTCCTGCCCGATTTTATGGGTTTTATTTTCTGGGAAAAGTCGGCTCGTTTTTTCGATGGAAAATTGCCCGATTTGCCCGAGTCAGTGAAGAAAGTTGGCGTTTTCGTGGATGCGTCCGAAGCGGAAATTTGTGAAAAAATCGAGAAATTCGGTTTGGATCTGATCCAATTGCACGGACAAGAATCGCCTGATTTTTGTCGGAAACTGAAATCGGAACAAATGGAGATCATCAAAGCTTTTTCGATTGATGAAAGTTTCGATTTTACGGTTTTGGACCGATACGAAGCGGTTTGCGACTATTTCCTGTTCGACACCAAAGGCAAAAATCCCGGCGGAAACGGTTTGGTTTTCGATTGGGAATTGCTCCAAAAGTACAAAGGTCAAAAACCGATATTCCTTAGTGGCGGCATCGCTCCGGAATCGGCTCAAGCGTTGAAAAATCTGGATTTCCCGATTTACGCCATAGACATTAACAGCAAGTTCGAGGTCGAACCAGGACTCAAAAATACATCGGCGATTGCCCGATTCAAAAACGAATTACAATGAAGTATTCAGTAGACGAGAAAGGATTTTACGGCGATTTCGGTGGCGCTTTCGTGCCCGAAATGCTATATCCGAATGTGGAAGAATTGAGGGAAAAGTACCTCGCTATCTGTCAAACCGACGCATTCCAAAAACAGTTCCGCTATTTGTTGCAAGACTACGCCGGACGCCCGACTCCATTGTATTTCGCCTCGAGATTGTCTGAAAAATTCGGTGCGAAAATCTACCTGAAACGCGAAGATCTTTGCCACACCGGAGCGCACAAAATCAACAACACGATCGGCCAGATTTTACTCGCAAAACATTTGGGCAAAACCCGCATCATTGCCGAAACCGGCGCAGGCCAACACGGCGTTGCTACGGCCACGGTTTGCGCTTTGGCGAATCTGGAATGCATCGTTTACATGGGCGAAGTCGATATGGCGCGTCAAGCCCCGAATGTCGCGAGAATGAAAATGTTGGGCGCCGAAGTGCGCGCGGCGAAATCGGGCTCGAAAACTTTGAAAGACGCCACGAATGAGGCGATACGCGATTGGATCTCGAATCCCGAAGACACTTATTACCTCATCGGATCGGTCGTTGGGCCGCATCCTTACCCCGATTTGGTCGCGCGTTTCCAGTCTGTGATTTCTGAGGAAATCCGAAAGCAACTTCTGGAAAAGGAAAATCGTGAGAAACCAGATTACGTGCTGGCCTGCGTGGGAGGCGGAAGTAACGCGGCCGGTGCTTTTTATCATTTTCTGGATGATTCCGATGTGACATTGGTCGCCGTTGAAGCCGCCGGACATGGCGTCGATTCGGGCGAAAGTGCGGCGACTTCGGTTTTGGGCAAACCCGGAATCATCCACGGAAGTAAAACCTTGCTGATGCAAACCGAAGACGGCCAGATCACCGAACCTTACTCGATTTCGGCTGGGCTTGATTATCCCGGAATCGGGCCTTTGCACGCGCATTTGTTCGCTTCTGGACGCGCTTCGTTTCTGTCGGCTACCGACGATGAAGCCATGAAAGCGGGTATGGAACTTTGCCGCCTCGAGGGAATTATTCCCGCAATTGAGAGCGCTCATGCTTTGGCGGCTTTGAGTAAGATGGATTTTACGTCTGACGATGTTGTCGTGGTTTGTCTTTCGGGCCGCGGTGATAAGGATTTGGCGACTTACATTGGCTATTTCAATATCTGATTTTTAGTTAGCCGCGGATTCGCGGATTAAAGACGGAATTTACCTTAATGCGCGAATACGCGGCAAAAACTGAAAATGACTAGAATTTCCCACATATTCCAAACCGATAAAAAACTGCTATCAGTTTACTTCACAGCCGGTTTCCCGA
>JBCNQO010000324.1:0-3545 GCA_039592825.1 Flavobacterium sp. | reverse complement strand
GTTCGCCTTTGGACGACATCGACGTTTTCGTGGCCGATCTGTCGGGATTGCGCACTTTGCGTGGCGAGGTGATTTCGTTGCGCGACATTAGATACATCGATGAAAAATTCATAGCCGAAATCGAAGCCGAGATCGTTGCCCAAACCGAGACCATTTCTCAGAATTGCGTACAGTTCTTGATGGACGACAAAGCGCTCGTTCCTTACCATGACCGCGTTTCCGAAAAGCAAAAAGGTCTGGACAAAATCACGACCGTGGCCGAAGCCCGAAAGCTCGAGGAAGAAGTCAACGTGATTACGTCCGATCTGGAAATGCTCATCGAAATCGTGTCCAACCTAAAAATTGACGACACTTCGAAATCAACGCAGATCATCAACGCGATTTCTTTGATTTTCGCCACTTTGAACAGGCTCAAGGCCGACATTAAAAACAAGGTGAATTCGCTTGGCGGACAAGAAGCCAGAGCCGATTTCGCCGCCCAGATCAAGCTCGTTGACCAAAGCATCGTGAACGCGCTCGACCGTGCCACGACGCCCGAAAAAGCAGACGAATCGCTCAACAAGATCTCGGTTCAGCTGGAAGATCTCGAAGCCCGTTTCGCCGATTTCGAGGAATTCACCGGATCGATTCTCGAGAAACGAGAGGAAATCTACGCCGCTTTCGAAGCCCGCAAAAACAGTCTGGTCGAGGCGCGCAACAAAAAAGCCGTCGCGATCGAATCGGCTTCGCAGCGCATTCTCAAGAATGTTGCCTCGAAAGCTTTGACGTTCAATTCTGTTGAGGAAATAAACGGGTATTTTGCTTCAGATTTGATGATCTCGAAACTGCGCGATCTGGTTTCACAATTGCACCAACTCGAAGATACGGGCAAGGCCGAAGCCATCGAAACCCAATTGAAATCGGCACTCGAGGACGCTTTGCGAAAGCTCAAGGACAAACAGGATTTGTACGAAGACGGCGAAAACATCATCAAGCTCGGCAAACACAAATTCGCCGTGAACAAACAGCCGCTCGATTTGACGATAGTGTACAAAGACGGTAAACTCAATTACCACTTGACCGGAACCGATTTCTATCAGGAAATTTCGGGTAGTTCGCTTGGCGATTTGCAGCAATATTGGTCTCAGGATTTGGTGTCCGAAAACGACGCAATCTACCGTGGCGCTTATCTCGCTTACAAGATTTTCCGCGAAAGGAACGCATCGGAACTTTATAAACTTACAGACGAACAACTCGAGGCGATCGTCAAGGAAGAAACCTCGAAAAATTACACCGAAGGTTACGTGAAAGGCGTGCACGATGCCGACGCTTTCAAGATCCTGAAAGTTCTGGTCGCCAAGCACGACAACCTGAAATTGCTGCGTTTTTCGCCAACGACCAGAGCTTTTGCGCAATTCGTTTGGTTCGGTTTGGATGCCGATTCCAGAAATGTGCTCAACGCCAAGATCAAGGCTTCGGGCAATGTGCTGGCGATTTTCCCGAACAGTCGAGAATTCGATTATATCGTCGAGGAACTGAAACAGGTTGCAAATACTTTCCTTTCGGCCAATCCGATTGGAAAAAATGCGGGAGTCGACGCTTTGGAAATCGCGCGTTATTTATTCGACGAACTGCGCGAAGACGACGCTTTCCACGTGAGTCATCGCGCTTTGGAAATTGCCGAGAGTTTTACCAAAATGCTCGATTCCAAAGGTGTTTTGGCCAACTTCAGGCGTAGTCTGGAATCGTCCGATGCAACCAATTCCTTGCAATTGGCAACCCAATGGATTTCGTCCTTCCTGGATCAATCCGAACACAAAAACAACTTCGAATATTTGCACGAAGTCGTGGCTTTGCTTTTGTTCCGACATGAATCTTTCGAGAAAGTTTCGGGAATCGAGCCAGAGGAAAGCATTTCGGGTCTCGCCGGATCGCATCCTACGATAACAGACGGCGTTTTCCATTTCCATTACCACGATTTTACGGCCAGGTTCAAGCGTTATTTCGAGACCGATGTTCCGAATTTCGAACGCTTCCGCGAGGAAAGACTTCAGTTGACCCAAGCCCTGAAAGCCGATTTGCGCCTGCACGAATTCCTTCCGAAAGTGCTTACGTCGTTCGTGAGAAACAAATTGATCGACCAGGTTTATTTGCCACTTTTTGGCGACAATCTGGCCAAACAGATAGGAAGTTCGGGCGAGAACAAACGCACGGACCGTTCGGGAATGCTGCTATTGGTTTCGCCTCCAGGATACGGAAAAACGACTTTGATGGAATATCTCGCCAACCGCCTCGGATTGGTTTTCATGAAGATCAACGGGCCGGCGATTGGGCACGAAATTACGTCGGTCGACCCAATGTCTGCTACGAATTCTGCCGCGCGCGAAGAACTCAAGAAGCTCAATCTAGCTTTGGAAATGGGCAATAACGTGATGCTTTACATAGACGACATCCAGCATTGCAGCCCGGAATTCCTGCAAAAATTCATCTCGCTTGCCGACGGAACGCGCAAGATCGAAGGCGTTTACAACGGTCAGCCGAAGACATACGACATGAAGTCGAAGAAATTCTGTGTCGTGATGGCCGGGAATCCCTATACCGAAACGGGCGAGAAATTCCGCATTCCAGACATGCTCGCCAACCGTGCCGATATTTACAACCTGGGCGACGTGATAGGCAATACTTCGGAACTTTTCGAATTGAGCCTGATCGAGAACTCGATGACGGCAAATCCTGTTTTGGCCCAATTGGCGCGCAACATGGACGATTTGTATCCGCTCATAAAAATGGCCGAAGCCGGAAAGAAAGACGGTTTTGACCTCAAAGGAAACCATACCAAACAAGACGTGGAGACGTATTTGTCGCTGTTGGACAAAATCCTGAAAGTGCGTCGTGTCGTGTTGAAAGCGAATGCCACTTACATCGCATCTGCGGCCATGGAAGACGCGTACCGCACCGAACCGCCGTTCAAACTGCAAGGTTCTTACCGCGACATGAACAAGCTCGTGGCCAAGGTCGAACCCGTAATGAACGACGCCGAGATCACGACTTTGCTACTGTCGCATTACCAAAATGAAACCCAGACTTTGACCAGCGCGGCCGAAGCGAATTTGCTCAAATACAAAGAACTCACGGCGACATTATCTGAAACCGAAACCGAAAGATGGAACGCGATAAAGGAAACTTTTGTGAAAAACAACAAGCTCAAGGGCTTTGGCGACAAGAGTGAAATGGCAGTTTTGCTGGCGCAGCTTTCGGAGTTTTCGGGGCATCTTAGCGGGATTCGCGACGTTTTAAGTCGCAATAATCCTTCTTAAATATTGTTTCTTCTTGAAGCTTTTTCCGGCTGCCAGGCACTAGCATTCTTTAAAAAACCGGCTTTTGCCAGAAAGCTAGTGCCAGGCAGCCGGATTAAGCTTCTAAAAAATATCAGATTTCACAACTTTCTGCGTCGCACGACATTCCGTCTTTTGCGACATTTTCTGTAATCAGGGATTCGGCGAACGCTTGCTTTATGGCGTCTTCGAAAACCTCTGGTGGTTGCGCGCCCGAGATGCCGTATTTGC
>JBCNQO010000323.1:0-3551 GCA_039592825.1 Flavobacterium sp. | reverse complement strand
GCCTTTAGGATCCTGAACATCTCCTTAAGGTTTTTTGTTTTAAGCCGTTTCTTACTTTTACAGTAACTTCTATTTTATGGATTCCGAGCTTTCAAGACACGAGATTTTCTCTAAAGGATTTACGGTTATCAACAACGTTTTTTCGACCGAACAATGTGATTCTATTTTAGGAATTATCGCTGCCGCGGATGCTACAAAACCAACGTTCAGAAGGTCTGCCGGGCTTTTTGCTATAAGGCAGTTTCTCAAGGAAATTCCAGAAGTTTCCCATTTGGTTTTTACCGATGAGTTGTTGAAAACCATAGAAAGTATATTCGGACTAGGCTATTTCGTGACCAAATCGATCTATTTCGACAAACCCGAAAAATCGAACTGGTTCGTGGCTTATCATCAGGATCTGACGATTTCGGTAAAAGAGAAGATCGATGTGGAAGGTTTCGGCCCGTGGACGGTGAAGCAAGACCAATTCGCCGTTCAGCCGCCAATTGAAGTTCTTGAAAACAACTTTACGATCCGTATCCATTTGGATGATACGACCTATGAAAACGGGGCTTTAAAAGTTATTGACAACTCACATTCCAAAGGCATTTACCGTCCGGAAACTATCGATTGGAATGCCGAAAAAGAGTCGGTTTGCGAAGTGAAAAAAGGAGGAATCATGATCATGAGACCATTGCTTTTACATGCTTCAGACAGAACTACAAACAACGAGAAACGCCGCGTCATCCACATAGAATTCGGAAAAGACGAACTTCCGGAAGGGTTGCAATGGAGCGAGAAAATGGCGTTTACAGAAGATCGTATTCACGCTTGAGATTGCCTCTCGCTTGTTGTTTTCCGTCCACAATTTTGTCTGTTTTTCAACATTGCAAAACGGTTTCGTGAGCTCGAAAAAAGTGTCGCGCAACATCAGCTTCTGTATTCTTCCATCACGATCGTAACGGCCTCGACATCGCCGCCAATGGGCGGATTGATCTTCGAAACACCAAGCGTGATGCGGGAAACTTCTGGAATTTCTCCAAAAACGCGAACAATGATTCTATGCGCCACATGTTCCAAAAGTTTAGACGGAATACGCATTTCCTCAACAACGATGCGGTTCAGCAACACATAATCTACGGTGTCGGCCAGTTCGTCGCTTTCGGCAGATTTCCTCAAATCGGTCTTGATTTCAAGGTCTACCGAATATTCGGAACCGATCTTGGTTTCTTCGGGCAAACAGCCGTGATAGGAAAATGTGCGTATGTTTTTGAGTCTGATGATTCCCATTGCTAGAGTTTTGTTCAAAATTACGATAATTCCGAAAGAGAATCCTCACGAAAAGTTAGGGGTAAAATCGACTAACAATCACTAAATTTGCAGCTTTCACAACGAATTATGTCAGAAGAAAAATCCCTCAATTTCATTGAGCAGATCATAGAAGAAGATTTGAAAAACGGCATGGCGCACAGCGGTTTGCGCTTTCGTTTTCCGCCAGAGCCGAACGGTTATCTGCACATCGGTCACGCGAGTTCGATCGCTTTGAACTTCGGTTTGGGCGAGTCGTACCAAGCGCCGGTGAATTTGCGTTTTGACGATACGAATCCCGAGAAAGAAGAACAGGAATATGTAGATGCGATCAAAAGAGACGTGGAATGGCTTGGTTATCAATGGGCTGAAGAACGTTACGCATCGGACTATTTCCAGCAGTTGTACGATTGGACAGTCGAGCTGATCAAGAAAGGAAAAGCTTATGTAGACAGCCAATCGTCCGAAGAAATCGCTGAACAGAAAGGCACTCCTACGCAGTCTGGTGTCGATTCTCCTTACAGAAACCGTTCTGTGGAAGAGAATCTTGACTTGTTCGAACGCATGAAAAATGGCGAATTTCCAGACGGAACGCACATTGTTCGCGCCAAAATCGACATGGCTTCGACCAATATGTTGATGCGCGATCCGTTGATGTACAGAATCATGCACAAACATCACCACAGAACCGGCGATGATTGGTGCATTTACCCAATGTACGATTGGGCGCACGGCGAATCTGACTATCTCGAGCAGATTTCACACTCGCTTTGTACGCTGGAATTTTTGCCACACCGCGAACTTTACGATTGGTTTTTGGATCAGATCCACGACGAAAACAAAGTGCGTCCGAAACAGCGTGAATTTGCTCGTAGAAACTTGAGTCACACCGTTGTAAGTAAGCGAAAACTGCTTCAGTTGGTGAACCAGAAGTTCGTTTCGGGTTGGGATGATCCTAGAATGTCTACCATTTCCGGTCTTCGCCGACGTGGCTTCACTCCTACTTCACTGCGAAATTTCGCCAACACGATCGGTATTGCAAAAAGAGATAATTTGATCGATGTTTCGCTTTTGGAATTCTGTATCCGCGAAGATCTGAACAAGATCGCGCCTCGTGTTATGGGCGTTATCGATCCTGTGAAGTTGGTTATTACTAATTATCCGGAAGGAAAAGAGGAATGGCTTGAGGCCGAAAATAGTCAGGAAGACGAAGCTGCCGGTTTCCGTCAAGTGCCGTTTTCTAAGGAATTGTGGATTGAGCGTGAGGACTTTATGGAAGACGCGCCACCAAAATTCTTCAGACTTTCGATCGACAGAGAAGTCCGTTTAAAGAATGCTTACATCATAAAAGGCGAAAAAGTTGTCAAGGATTCCGAAGGTAATATCACCGAAATCCATGCAACTTACGACGTTGATTCGTTGTCGGGAAGCGGCACCGAAGCCAGCCAAAGAAAGGTTTCCGGAACGCTGCATTGGGTTTCTGCGAATCATGCTTTGGAAGCCGAAGTCCGTTTGTATGACAGACTTTTTACGGACGAATCGCCAGACACTCACAAAGGCAAAGACTTCCTGGAATTCATCAATCCGAACTCTTTGAAAACCGTTACGGCTTATGTGGAACCAAGTTTGAAAGATGCGAAAAACGAAGACAAATTCCAGTTCCAGAGAATCGGCTATTTTACTGTAGATAAAGACTCTACGGACGAAAAGTTGGTTTTCAACAGAACCGTCGGACTTAAGGATGCCTGGGAAGAGAAAGGCAAAAAAGAGGAAAATGCGGTCAATAATTCGCTCAAGGAAATCAACCGTTTTTTCAAGGCAAATGCTGACGAAGAACGAAATGTGATCGAGAAATCCATTTCTGAAAACATCAAATCGCTCGAGAATTTCAGTCTGATCCAAAACTCTTTCAGAAAAAATATCGCCAACAACAAGAGTTCGCTTTTGTTCGCGAATTGGCTTGTGAAATATTCCGATAAAATCCAGCTTTCGGCAATCGAGGAAGAAATCGTCGAGAAATTTTACGGAATGTCTTTGAAGAGCGAATCGCCATTTGTTCGTGAAGAAATTTTGTTACAGTTAAAAAAGGTGCCAGAAGTTTCAACTAATTTTTCAGACGAAATCTTAAAGCTGAAATCGTCCGAAAAGAACGAAAGAGTTTTACAATTGCTTTCTAATTTCTGATAGATTTCCAAAATAATAAATTATATAAATGAAAGCCGACTATTATCAGTCGGCTTTTTCTATTATTTAAAATATTGATG
>JBCNQO010000322.1:0-3568 GCA_039592825.1 Flavobacterium sp. | reverse complement strand
GTTGTGCTGCTCGAGTTCGGCCCTCAGGGCTTGTATTGTTTGGGAAACGTCCATCTGGTTTGGAATATGGTGCAATTTAGAAAAAGTTTCTTTTAGAAGATTTACGGATTTGCAGATTGATGGATTTACAGATTTACAGATTTACAGAGAGGAGATTATCTCTGTTAGTGCTTGACAGGTTTAAGACTTGTTAGGTCTTATAGACTTGTTAGGTCTAAACCTGTTAGGTCTTAAGATTTTGTTAGGTCTTAAAAGCTGTTAGGTTTTTAAACCTTCCGACCGTTGAAAAAAATGTCGTGTAATAAATGTATTTCCGAATGGAACTCTAACTGGAACCGATTGCCCGCGTTAGGGATTGAGGCATTTGTTTAAGCTCACGGCTTTGCGAACAGCAAAAGACGTAGCGAGTGCCGAAAGCCCGGCCGCGACCTAGCTGTTGATCATTGAATGACTTTTCTAGTCGCGGCAACGCCCAAAATTTTAGTAGCAGTGGCAGTTGCAGGCGTTCCGAGTCGACATCCAAACAATCTGTCAATCTCCAATCTGTGAATCTTTTAGTCATTTAATTTTTCAATTCTGTAAAATAATTCACGACAGTTCGCAGTTATACCTCAAATGCCTCCCAAAATGAACAGACTTTTCCTACTGCCACTTGCCTTTTTCGCGTTTTCTTGCGCTACTGAGGAACTCGATGAAGATTTGATCGACAACTCCAGAACCGAGACGGTTTATCGCCAGCGCATGCGCGATTTCGTGATTGGGATAAGCCAGTCTGCCAAGACCGTGAATCCTGATTTTGCGATCATTCCACAGAATGGGATCGAGCTCGTGAGCATTGGTGGCACGAATCCGGCGACCGATTATCTGGATGCGATTGACGGAAATGGTCAGGAAGATTTGTTTTATGGATATGATTCGGACAACCAGGCAACTTCGTCATCGAAAACGGCCTATTTGAAGAATTTGCTGAATATTTCCAAAAGTTCGGGCAAGACGATTCTGGTGACCGATTACTGCTATTCGCCCAACAAGATTGCCGATTCGGACGCGAAGAATGCCGATGCGGGCTATTTGTCTTATGCCGCGATCGAGCGTCAGTTGAACGTGATTCCGGACATTGCGCCTCATCAGGTGAATTCCGAAAATATCCAGAATCTGGCTCAGGCGAAGAATTTCCTGTTTTTGATAGATACCGACACTTTTGCCTCGAAAGCCGACTTTGTCGCACAGGTTTCGCAGACGAATTACGACGTGGTGATCATGGACTTGTTTTTTGAGAATCAGATCTTCACGGCAAGCGAAATCGCGCAGATGAAGCACAAAGCCAATGGCGGCGAGCGCATGCTGGTTTGCTATATGTCGATCGGGGAAGCCGAGAATTACCGCTACTACTGGAATCCTTCGTGGACGAATTCGCACCCGAGTTGGATGGAAAGGGAAAATCCCGATTGGCCCGGAAACTACAAGGTGAAATATTGGGATACGACCTGGCAGAATATTGTCTACGGAAACTCCGATTCGTATCTGACCAAAATCCTGAACGCCGGATTCGACGGGGTTTACCTCGACATTATAGACGCTTTCGAGTATTTCGAGGATTAGGCGTTGATGATCTTGAGCAGTTCGTTGTAGAAACGTCCGTCTGACAAAAATGCGCCTTGTTGGATCAGCTCGAAAATGGCGACATTGCGTTCGCCGGCGTATTCTTTTCTTCCGGTCCTGATCTCGATTTTGTCGGTAAACATGTTTTCGGACAAGAACTGCATGCCTTCGCGCGTGAGCAAATCTACATTCGCGTCAAGCACTTTGAGAATGATGGAATGGACTTGGGTTTCGGTGCAATGGAAAAGGAAACCGTGAGACGAAGAAAAATGCTCGAGGTATTCGGCTCTTGTCAAAACGCCTTCCCAGATCAAATCTGAAAACACGTCCAATTCCTGTTCGGCGACTTGCGGTTGTTCCTGCTTGATTTTGTCCCATTCGGATTTGTCGATGGATTGGGTTGCCAGGAAATTGATGAATTCCGGGTGCAGTTCTTCTAGTTGTTCTTTGGTGAGTCTGGTGTATTTCATTTTGAGTGCCGGAGTGCGAGGTTGCTGAGTGCCGGAGTTAGTTGATGTCGGAAGGACTGGATTTTTTCTTTGGCAAAGGTCGGGATTTTTATTTGGATGTGTTGAAAAATGCAACTTTTGGATGCAAGTTCTGAAAAGCCTTTTTGTTTTCGATTCGTACCTTTTCGGAGATAAAAATCTGACGAAATGAAAACACGGATGATTTGGGCGAATCTGGCAGTTGACGACCTGAAACGCACCGCAACTTTTTACAAGTCTCTGGGATTTACACCAAATGGCGAAATGACTTCGGACAAACTCGTGAGTTTCCGCGTGGGAAATTCTGGTTTTATCATCAATTTCTTTAAACGCACAGAAGTCGACACCGACGTGAATGCCGAAATCGGGAAATGGCAAGGTCAAAGCGAAATTCTGTTTTCACTATCGGCCGACTCTAAGGCCGAAGTCGACCAATGGAGAGAAATCATACTGGAAGCCGGCGGAAAAGTAGTTTCGGATCCACAAAATTATCTCGAAGGCTACACCTTCTGTTTTTCGGATCCGGACGGACACAAGTACAATGTTTTGTATTGGCCGGGAATGTAATAGAAAGCTCCAAAAATTCCAAATTCCTTCCGAAGCTTCGGGACCAAGCTCCAAATTCCAAAAAAAAACCTTCCCGAAACGAGAAGGTTTTCAAATATAATCGGGTTGCGATTAGGCTTGTGCTTCAGCAACGATCTCGTAAGGAAGGTCTACGATCACTTCGCGGTGCAAACGAACGCTGGCAGAATATTTACCAGTTCTTTTTACGATACCAGAAGTGATGAACTTGCGGTCGATTGGTTGACCAGCCTTCTCAAGAGCTTCGGCGATGTCTGCATTCGTTACCGAACC
This sequence comes from Flavobacterium sp., assembly GCA_039592825.1. Classification (GTDB taxonomy): domain Bacteria; phylum Bacteroidota; class Bacteroidia; order Flavobacteriales; family Flavobacteriaceae; genus Flavobacterium. The sequence continues at coordinate 620 of JBCNQO010000322.1, read as the reverse complement.
GAACAATTTCTCGCCACCTGCTTTTGCAGAGATTTTGATATCAAGACCTTTCAAGGTTTCTGCCAACGATTTCGCGTCAGCTACCAATTTAGCCTCTTTGTGTGCTTTTTGCTTCAAGTTCTCAGCCAAAACTTTTTTAGCTGACGGAGTCGCCAATGTAGCGAAACCTTGCGGGATCAAAAAGTTACGTCCGTATCCAGGCTTAACTGTTACGATATCGTCTTTGAAACCCAAATTCTGAACGTCTTGTTTCAAGATCAATTCCATGTTGATGTCCTTTGTTAAAGAAGTTAGGTTCCGATATCAGTCGGAAAACCAACAACTGTTATTAATAAAATTGCTTTAGGCTGTAAGCTATAGGCCAGTTTGCTCAACAGACTCCAAGCTTATCGCTTAAAGCCTACTGCTTATTGCTGATTTATTTCAACAAATCCGCTACGTATGGCATAAGCGCCAAGTGACGTGCACGTTTAACGGCAACAGACACTTTTCTTTGGTACTTCAATGAAGTTCCTGTAAGACGACGTGGAAGGATTTTTCCTTGCTCGTTCACGAATTTCAACAAGAAATCCGGGTCTTTGTAGTCTAGGTATTTGATTTCTGATTTTTTGAAACGGCAG
>JBCNQO010000321.1:0-3579 GCA_039592825.1 Flavobacterium sp. | reverse complement strand
TCCTTAAGACCAAATTGGTCGATATGGACTTGTCGGTTCGCGCCCTCAACTGTTTGAAAGCTGCTGAAGTGGAGACTTTGGGAGACCTCGTTTCTTTCAACAAGAACGATTTGATGAAATTCCGCAACTTCGGTAAGAAGTCACTTACTGAGCTTGATGAACTCGTAGCTCAGAAAAACCTGACTTTCGGAATGGATCTAAGCAAATATAAATTAGATAAAGACTAGTTCGCAGCGCGAATTAAAAAAGTATAACAATGAGACACGGAAAGAAATTTAATCACCTTAGCAGACAGACTGGCCACCGTAAGGCTATGTTGGCTAACATGGCTTGCTCTCTTATCGAGCACAAGCGCATCAACACCACTGTCGCTAAAGCCAAAGCGCTTAAGCAATTCGTTGAGCCGTTGGTAACAAAATCTAAAGAAGACTCGACTCACAACCGTCGTATCGTTTTCGCTTATCTACGCAACAAATACGCGGTTACTGAATTGTTCCGCGATGTAGCAGCCAAAGTTGGAGACCGTCCAGGAGGATACACTCGTATCATCAAGTTAGGTAACCGTTTGGGAGATAACGCCGATATGGCAATGATCGAACTTGTAGATTTCAACGAACTTTACAACGGAGGTAAGAAAGAAGTGAAAAAATCAAGAAGCCGTCGTGGTGGTGCTAAAACTGCTGCTCCTAAAGCCGAAGCTGCTCCAGCTGCAGAGGTTGAGGAAGCAAAAGCACCAGAGGCGATCGCTCCTGAGGCTCCGGAAACTACAGAAGAAACGAAAGAATCTGCTGAGTAATCTGTATTCACTCCAAATACAAAAAAGGATAAACGCAATGTTTATCCTTTTTTTTGTTTTATGGGGGACCGAAATCTTATCAGTTGAATTCCGAAAGGATTAATTTGAATTTCCCGTTGGTAACATTGATCACATCTGTAGGATCTTCGTCGTTGTAAAGCTTGCACGAAAAAGTGCCCGTCACGGTCATCGTCTTTGTTCCGTTGCTTGTTCCAGGGGAATAATTGCTTACAGAAAGTGCGCTTCCCGTTTGAATACCTTCCTTGCTCGAATAATAAGCGCCATTTGCAGCCTGATAGCTAATTTCCAGACCAGGGTTGTGGTTGTCGTCTTGCTCTTGCGTAAGGAAGTTCGACGGAAGCGTAGCCACAGTAGTATGGAAAGCAGTCGTTTCCCCGGCCTCGTCACCGCCTTCGCCAAAATACATATTGTTCCAGGCAATCGTGAACGAAGGCGTGAACGACGAATTGAAGGCCATCGTCATACCGCCATAGTAATACCAACGATCGAATCCTAGCCCGCTGAACCCAGAGATCGGGTTGTACAGATAAGTGTCCGTAGCCGTGTTGTTGAACTTGTAGTCGAAATCGGTACCGTCCATCTTACCCTGAATGTAAGCAACCGCGTTATTGTTGTTGCCGCCACCATTGTTCGACGAACTGTCGTCGTTTGAGCTACACGAAAAGAAAAAGGCCGCGCAGGCCAGCATGAGGAATTTTTTCATCATTTATTGTTTAGGTTATTTCGCAAATATATAGGAATTGTCATATAAAAAGTGTTTGGTTTTAATTGATTTTTCTGACTTGAATTCAGTGGTTTGAGATGTTCTGGAAATCGAGTTGGTATTTGTTTTGGTTGATTTTTTCGATCCGAAAATTTTGTAAAAGCCAGCGTGTAAATACGCTTTAAAACTTTTCAGATATAATTTTCCCAACCAAATCCAAACAGCCATTTGTCTTCCCGAAAATTTCACCTAAATTTGCACCCCGAACAATCGCTTGACATGCGCATACGGCGTTCGGCCACGTCCTTCGTCATTTGTCTTTCGTCATTCGTCTAACTGCACACAATGAAATACAACACACGACAAAAAGCCATTCTTTTACTAGCCGACGGAACGGTTTTCTACGGAAAATCGATCGGGATCGAAGGCACGACTTTCGGCGAAGTCTGCTTTAACACAGGAATGACAGGCTATCAGGAAATCTTTACCGACCCGTCTTACTTTGGACAGATCATGGTGGCCACCAATGCGCACATCGGGAATTACGGTGTAAACGATGAAGACATCGAAGCCGACAGAATCATGATTTCCGGCTTGGTCGTCAAGAATTTCAGCTTCAACCATTCGCGCGTAAACTCCGTTTCCAGTCTTGAGGAATACTTCAGGAAACAGAATCTGGTTTGTATTTCAGACGTAGATACGAGAGCTTTGGTGAGCTACATCCGCGACAATGGCGCGATGAATGCCGTAATTTCAACCGACGGAAAAACCGTAGAGGAACTCAAAGCCCTTTTGGCCGAAGTCCCGAATATGGAAGGTTTGGAGCTTGCCTCGAAAGTTTCCACGAAAGAACCTTATTTCGTGGGCGAGGAAAATGCGACCTACAAAATCGCGGCTCTCGATTTGGGAATCAAGAAGAACATCCTCAGAAACCTGGCAAAGCGCGACTGTTACATCAAGGTTTTCCCTTACGACACTTCATACGAAACCATGAAGGCCTGGAATCCCGACGGATTTTTCCTGTCAAACGGGCCTGGCGATCCGGAACCGCTTTTGGTGGCTCAGGAAACGGCAAAGGAGATCTTGAACGCGAACGATCCGGTTTTCGGGATTTGTTTGGGACACCAGATTCTTGGGTTGGCAAACGGAATCCCGACTTACAAGATGTTCAACGGACACCGCGGCATCAACCATCCGGTGATGAACTCTACTTCGGGTCACGGCGAAATCACTTCGCAGAACCACGGTTTCGCGGTCAACAAAGAAGAACTTTTGAAGAACCCGAACTTCGAGATCACGCATTTGCACATCAACGACGGGACGGTCGCCGGAATGCGCATGAAGAACAAGAACGCGTTCTCGGTACAATATCATCCCGAGGCAAGTCCTGGTCCGCACGATTCCACTTATCTGTTCGATCAGTTCATCGAGAATATCAAAGGCGCCAATTAAGGCGCTTTTTTTATTTGTAGACGTTTTAGAATTGGAAATAGATGAAATCGCCGGCACTCGAAAAAGAACCTAGCATCGCAATCGCGACGACGATAAGCGCGGCTTTGGCCAATTGGAAGCGTCCGTGAACCGGATGCTCTTTGGTGCGCGAAAACCATTCGATCACGACAAAAGCCAGAAGTAGCAACAAAAGTTCCGGGGCGTATCGGTCAATCGACAAGTATTGCATGCCGCCTTTGGTGTCGAAAGCGAAAATGCGTTTAACATAAATGAAAGCGTCCGAAACGGTTTTGGCCCTGAAAAATATCCACGCAAGTGTAGAAAGCGAGAAAGTCATGACAATGCCGGTAAATTCCCTGAAACTCGGCAGGATTTTTCCTTCGGCCACAATGTGCATGTTGTTTCGGTTGGAATCCGAAAGCAACAAAGGCAAAAAGTACAAAGCGTTCAGAAATCCCCAGATCACGAACGTCCAATTGGCGCCGTGCCAGAATCCGCTTACGAGAAAAATGATGAAAGTGTTCCTGATTTTCATCCACAAACCGCCTTTGCTTCCGCCCAAAGGAATGTACAGATAGTCGCGGAACCAACTCGAGAGCGAGATGTG
>JBCNQO010000320.1:0-3585 GCA_039592825.1 Flavobacterium sp. | reverse complement strand
GACCACGAGGCAGCGCAAGTTCTATTACGCGTATCTGTCGGAAGTGCGCGAGAATTTCCAGCACCTTTTCGACTTCGCGCGCTATGTTTTCGACAACCCGAAAGGCGTCGAGACGAATTATGGTCATCCCTCGGTCATGGCGCTTACCAAAATCGAGAAGAGCGTGAGTCGGGAGCGTCATCGCATGAAGGCTTTCATCCGTTTCCAAGAAACTTCAGACGGGATTTTCTATGCACCGATCGAACCGGACTTCAACGTGCTTCCGTTAATCTCGAACTTCTTCAAGAACCGATACGCCGACCAACGCTGGATCATTTACGACCTCAAGCGCAAATACGGCCTTTTCTACGACCTTGAAACCGTGTCCGAAATCACTTTCGACGTCGTTTCGGAACTGCAGCAGAACAAACCTTTTCTGGCGTCTCACACATTAGACGAAAAAGAGGAATTGTACGGACTGCTTTGGAACGACTATTTCAAAAGCACCAACATAGAGGCGCGCAAGAACATGAAACTACACATTCAGCACGTGCCCAAACGCTATTGGAAATACCTGACCGAGAAACAACCAAAGTAACACAGCTCAAGGATCTTTCACCGTAAAAGTCACTTCGTCTTCGAGCTTGTACTCGCCTTTTTTGTAGACTTCGCCGGTCGCGAGCACGAATTCGTAAGTGAGCGTCATTTTCGGAATGTCGAACAGGCATTCTTTGCCGTCTTTCGGAATCACGAGCTCTTTCTTGACTTCGTTCTCTTCGGCATCTGTGCCCGAAATACGGAAAGTGACTTTTTGCGCAAGTTTGTTCTTGACGCACACCGTCTCGACTTTTTTCGAGTCTTTTTTCTTGTCGTCGGAACGAGCGATTTTAAGGATTGAGAGTCCGCCCAGAAGGATTTCGCCACCTCTCATGACTTTGTCGAGGTCAGATTGGGCAATGACGAAAAACGGCAGCAACAACATCGGAATAATAAACGAGGCTTTCATAACTAAAGGATTTTGGCTTGTATGAAGTAAAAGTACGGCCGTTCGTTTAGAGTCGATTACAGAAAATCTGTAAAAAATGTTAATTCTCGCTTTGCTGTTTGCCCTTGCCTTTAAGACTGATTTTGACCTTGCCCGTTTTCGGATCGTCGGCGGCTTGTAAATGCAGCACAATCCCGCGGTGACGGCGCTCGGCCAACTCTTCGGCATCGGTGATGTTCTCGTCTTTTTTCGGATTCCGAAGCGGCACATCCATTCGCAAATCGGTTCCGGCGCCAAGCGAATACGTTCCGGCCACGTCCAGATTGAGCACGGACGAACTTATTTTCATGGGCTCGATTTCGACTTTTTCACCTTTGATTCTAAAACTGCCTTTCAAGTCCTTGAACAGAATCTCGTCGATATTGCGTCGGGAAAACGCGATTTTGCCAATGCTCTGGATCGGCTCGAAATGTAACAAAGCACCGTCGGCCATGGCGAAACTTGCTTTTCCGTCGAGACTTTTTCGGTTCAGGCTATAATCAGCATTCAAAATTCCTTTGAGTTCCACATCGAGCGAAAGTTTGCCCGAAATGTTTTCCGCCTTGAGCGACTGCATCCCAAAATTGTCGAACGAATTGAAGAAATGGCGCACATTTACATCGGTCACAATCGCCTTGAAATCGTATCTGCTTCCGTGCGAACTTCTGGCCAGATTGCCTTTTACGGTCATTTTTCCGCCCGAATGACGCATGCCAAGATTCCTTAAACCGATGTTCGTCTCGGAAATTTCGGCAATCGCCGTAGCATTCGTCCCAACGAACTTCTTGTAGTGCAACTTATCGATTTTCATGGCCATGCGCATCTGGCTTTTCTCGAGCAATTCATCGATTTCCGTCGTAAAATTGCCTTTCTTCTTGGTTTTTTTGACCGATTTCGTACGGCTTGAAACCATTCCCAGAAACTCGCCCAAATGCAATTCCTTGCTGTAAACGTTCCAGTTCAAGACGATCTTTTCGGGAGAATTGTAGTACAGATTCAGGAAATTCAGCACTTTCCCGTCCATGATCACGTCGCTTTTCTTGCTTTTGATGTGGATATTGCGAATGAACAAATCGCGCGAATCGAAATCGAGATTGATCGAAACGTCCTCGAACTTGAGATTGCGTTGCGTGTACACCAAATCGGCATTCTTGATCTCGACTTTTCCCAGAATTTTGGGTTTGGTCAATCGGTAATTGACAACGTCTGACGTAAAATCTACGGCAATGTCGGCACGGCCTTTATGGAAAGCGATCAGTTCTTTATCGATCACCGAATTGAGTTTCGGAATCTCGAAATTGGACACAAATTTTCCTTTGGCATAAGGCGCATCGAGGTTGATGATCGAAATCACGGGCATTGAAAACGGAACTTCGCCGTAATTTCCCGTCAGATTCCGAAGCAGAATCACCGAATTGGCGTCGGTTTTGGGCTTTTTCTTGTTGTAATTGTTAGCAAAGACGCCGTCAAAATTACAGTCGTAAATCGTGCCACCCGGCGTTGGCAGTTCGTTGTGGCGCACTTTGGCCTGAACGTAAATAAGCGGATCTTCCTCGGCGTCAAAATCGCCTTCAAGGTCGCAACTCACCTCGATCGGTTTGGCAAAATCGAACATATCGAGTTTCTCCTTGATATTGTCTGCGAGCAACACAGACGCGCCTTTCCATTTGATGCTTTTGTTCCGGATGTGGATGCCGTAAAGCGACTTTTTGTCGGAAAAATCGAAATCGGCAAACACCGTAAAATTCTCGTTCCCGATCTTGATTGGCTGTTCAGACAACTTGTAAACGCCGTTGCCATTGGCCGTAATATCGAAGTTCCCGACCAATTTGCGGTTGCCGATAAAACTGCCGCGATCAGTATTGAAACTCATGCTTTTGGCCAGAATCTCGTAATTGATCTTCGCGTTCCAACCGTCGCCTTTCGGATCGGCTTTCCCTTCAAAACTCGCGATCTCGTAATGGTGCAATTTCTTGCGCATCTTGTTCGACACCACAAAATTCACGTTCGTGAGCGCAAACTCCTTGAACTGCAAATCGGCGCCACTTCCACCCGATTCGGACTTTTCCTTCTTTTTGAAAACCGACGTATTGGAATAACCGTCTGGTGCCACATAAATATCGACATTGGCATCGCTCACCGAAATCTTCCGGATGTCGACCGTGCCTTTCAAAAGCGAAAACAAATTCACGGTCACGTCGATTTTCCCGGCCTTGACCAACTCGTGCTTGTGTTCGGCAAACCTTTTGTCTCTGAGCGAAACATCTACTAATCTTAGGGAAACACGCGGAAAATTGCTGAAAAACTCGGGTTTGAGATCGCCAATCTTGAGTTCGCCATCGAGATTCTCGTTGAGTTGGGCCGTGACTTTGGCCAAAACCTCATCTTTGTTCTGTTCTACATATATAAAGGTGCCGATGATCGTCAACACAAAAAGCGCCACGATTCCCAAAATTGAAAACAGCAGGATTTTGAGCCATTTGCGTCTTGGCTTGGCTTTCGGTGCTTCGATATTTGGACTTTCTTGCGTCATCGTAACTTAAATATAAGCCGAAATCGCGTCGGGCGGAACACTTTAAGAT
>JBCNQO010000032.1:0-8349 GCA_039592825.1 Flavobacterium sp. | reverse complement strand
GTGCGGAGATTTTCCTGAGACAGTCGCAAGCCGAGACAGGAAGCAAGTCTGCGGAGTTTGCGAAAAAAGGCATTTTTGAAGGCGAGCGAACACTTTTACTGCATAAAGAAAGAGCCGACATTGGCGGAATGCAGAAAGCTTACGAGGTTCTGGCTTTGCTTTACGGACGACTGAAGCAGTTTGACAAAGCGTTCGAAATGCAACACCAATCGAGTATTTACAAGGATTCGATCTTTAATTCGGACAATAAGGAAACGATCAAGAATCTCGAGGACAGGCGCGCGATCGAGCTTCGCGACAAGCAGATCGAACTCAACCGCGTAAGGATAGAATCGGCCGAACGCGAGCGCTGGCTTTACATTGGCGGGCTCGTGATGGTGATTGCCATAGGGTTTTTGCTTTACATGCAGATTCGCAACCAAAGGAGAAACAATCTGGCGCTTTTGCAACTGAATTCGAAGTTGGACGAAGCCAATCAGACCAAGGCAAAATTGTTCTCGATCATTGGGCACGATTTACGCAGTTCGGTGAGCCATATTTACCAGTTTCTCGAAATACAGAAGTTGCATCCCGAGGCTTTGTCTGAAGCCGACAAGGTTCGTCATAACGAGAAAATCACTTCGTCTGCGCGGGTTTTGCTCGACACGATGGAAGATTTGCTTATCTGGTCGAAATCGCAGATGCAGCAGTTTTCTGTGCAACAGGATTTTTTCGCTTTGGACGAATGTTTTGAGGTGATTTCTGATTTGTCGGCTAATGAGCGCGAAGCGCGAAATGTTGCTTTGGTGCGGGAATTCGACGAGTCACTTTGGCTGGAAACCGACCGCAATATGCTGGAGATTATTCTGAGAAACTTGGTCCAGAACGCGATCAAGGTTTCGGACGAAGGTTCGCAGGTGGTTTTGGGCGGAAGCAAAACGGGAAAGAATATGGCGGTTTGGGTTCGCAATTCAGGAAAACCGATGCCCGATTCTGCGAAGGCGGCTTTGTTGGGAAATGCTTCGGTAGACAGCCGACGCTCTGGTTTGGGACTTACTTTGATACGCGAACTGGCCGATCGTTTGGGCGCTACCATTTCTGTTTCTGGCGATGGATTTACCGAAATCCGGTTGGCGTTTGACGAAATGGGCTGAATCTAGCTCTGGATTTTCTTTCGGAACTTTTTTGCGTTAGGGATGCTGGCATTTTTGTTTGAGCTCACGGCTTTGCGAACAGCAAAAGACGTAGCGAGTGCCAGTCAGCCCGGCCGCGACCGCAATGGCGTTCCAAATCTTTATATTTGTTTCGCGGCAACGCCCAAATCTAAAAACCTAAACTTTGAAATCACTCGCCATTTCTATTTTGACGCTTTGTTGTTTTACGGCTCTTTCTCAGGTTGAAAAGGATCTGGATAAAGACGGAAAGCCCGACAAGGTTTGGTTTGACCAGGAAAAAGCACAGATCGTTTGCGAGCTTTCGACCCAAAATTTCAAGCCGATGCGTTCGCGGGAAATGGAAACCGACGGCCAAAGCGCTTATGTGAAGGCGACTAAGAACGGATTTGAGTTCCGCGTGAGTTATATGCGCGCCGGATACGCTTGCCAGTTCCGGTACGACGAGAATTCTAAGCGCGTGCAGTTGATTGGCATGAGCCGATACGAATTCGGGAATGCGGCCAACGACGGAAGCGGGAAATCGAGCGTGAATTTGCTCAACGGCGACTATTTGGGCGAATGGAACGTGTTTAGCGAGCGCAAACAAAAACTTGAGAAACTGCCCGATATCAGGACGAAAATGCTTTTTGTAAAGACGTTTCTCGAAGATTTCGACGAGTCGCTTCCTAGTAGTTTTACCGACAGATGCAGCGAACTTTTTTATGCCGAAAAGACGAAACACAAATAGAATCGTGTATCGTTCGGCTTTAGTTTTGCAACACTTCGCGGTGCTTGAACCGTACTTTTGTGAAAAAAGTTATGGAAACCCACGATAAACATACGGCCGAGTACGAAAAGGACGATTATCTCAACAACGAATTGCTTGTGGAATGCGAGAATTGCCGCATAGACAGCCTAAAACCGACACCCGAATTGCTTCAGGCATTGAGTGGCGATTGGGTTGAAGATTTTGGGTAATCTAGTGTTCGTTTAAAGGAATTGAGAATCCTACACCAGCGGTTGCGTAAATCTGCCTTACGGAGTATTGGTAAAAATACGTCATCTTGATCTCGATGTTGTGTTTGCGGCCAACGGCAAGTCCTAGTGTGATTGGCACGTGCGCGAAGACGCCGCTTTTGTCGATATCCCTTTGATCGAACACGAAAGTTTTGAAATTCCCGACAGAAAGCCCGATGCCGGACTCGATGTAAGGCGCGACGTACCGAATTGGGGCGGCAACCCTGAATTTGGTTCCCAAAAGAAAGGCATTCGTTTTTACGTCAGCCTGGAAAAGTTCTCCTTTTTTCGATTCGGCTTCGGCGAAAATGACTCCTGCGTATGGTCTTATGCCGAACCAGCTCAATGGCGCCCAGACGTATTCCACTTCGGCTCCAAATCCTGAACCTTCAGTTTCTACGTCGTAATAACAGGTTGTATTTCCGAGCCCCATAGAAACGTTGAGGAATTCTCCTTTGTTGGGTTGGGCAAAAGTTTTTACCGAGACGAAAAGTAAGAGTAGAGAAACGAAGTGTTTCAAGTGGTTTGATTGCATTCCGATGTTTTTTCGGGCGCAAATGTAAGTTTATTCGCTATAGTTCGGTGTTCCTGGGCATTAAAAAAGTCGGTTTAATGATCTGATCACAAAAGTTGCTAATGCGTTGCGATTATGAGTCTCAATGCGAATGTGGCAAACGGCAGATTCCTGTAATGACCGAATTTTTCGTCCCATTTTCCGGAATCCAAATCGCGTTTTAGTCGATTCACCGACTCTTCTTCGAGTTCTTTGGACAAAAATCCCCAAGCCGATTGGTTTAGTCGCACTTGCGCGTCCAGAAATGCTTCCGGTCTTCCGTAGAACGCTTCCTGAAAGCCGTCCCGGCAATCTAGTGGAATCGGGATTGGCAGCACTTCCGACTTTCCGCCCAAAGCATTTATTACATCTACAATTTTTGGATAACGCGCTTTTTCTACGGCGATAAGTTCCGGGAAATATTCGGCGTTCCAAAAATTGTCCAGAGCGTCCGGGTCGAATGTCATGACCAGAATCTGGTTGCGAGTCACGCGACGGATTTCTTTCAGGCCTTTTTCTATATCTGGCCAATGATGGATCGTGACCATGGCCATTGCGGCGTCGAACGAATTGTCGTCGAACGGCAAATCGTCTGCCTTTGCGTCTATCGCGGGAACTTTGCCATTGGAAAGGCGTTGATTGCGCATCGTTACAGATGGTTCTATCGCTACAACATACTTATCGTCTGGTTCGTAAGATCCCGAACCCGCGCCAATGTTGATGACTGTTTTGGAGCCCGAAAGTGCGTCGTATACGTATTTCGCGATTCTAGGATCGGTCTGCCTTATTTTGGCATACGTTTTTCCGAAACAGTCGTAGTCAAAAGCTGGGTTTTGGATGTCCATTTTTGTGTTTTACAGGTGATTTTTTAGTTTTTCCTTGAGGATTTTAACGCCTTCTGTCGCGCTTGTGGCAATAGTTTCGAGTCGTTTTCCCATTCCTGGAATACCGATTGGATTTGGGTCGATGTAGAAAACCGGAACATTTGGTCTGGTATACGAAACCAATCCCGCGGCCGGATAAACCTGTAGCGACGTTCCTATGACGGCAAAAATATCGGCTTGATCGGTGAGGTATATGGCTTCTTCAAGCGCCGGAACTTCTTCGCCAAACCAAACGATGTGCGGACGCATTCCGAAACCGTTCGGATCTTTGTGGCTTTCGAGCAAATCGTCTTCCCAATCAACGATATGGTTCGGATTGTTCACACTTCTGGCTTTGGTCAATTCGCCATGCAGATGCAGAACGTTCGTACTTCCGCCTTTTTCGTGCAGGTTGTCGACGTTTTGGGTGATTATGGTTACGTCGAAATCTTTCTCCAATTCGGCTAAACCGATATGGGCTGCGTTGGGTTTGACTTCCTTGAGTTGGCGACGCCTTTGGTTGTAGAAGTCGAGCACGAGGTTCGGGTTCTTTTTGAAACCTTCGGGCGTGGCGACTTCCATTACGTCGTGGCCTTCCCAGAGCCCGTCGGCATCGCGGAAAGTCTTGATTCCGGATTCGGCCGAAATGCCGGCTCCGGTGAGGATGACGAGTTTTTTCTTCATGGCTCTAATTTAGCGAAATCTGTGCTTTTGGCCTTGTTGAAATCAAGCTCATTTTGTCTAAAACCGCATTTTTCGACGGAGTTGCAAACTCCGTCACGCAAGCCGCGGAGTCGCAGACTCCGCGCCATTTTACCTACTTTTGCGAAAACACTCCAATGCCCATAATCGCCGTCCTGGAAAACCCCAATTACATCATCAACATTGCCAACGTGGCGAGAAACTGCGTAGGTCTGGGAATAAAAAAACTCTATGTCGTAGACGGAATGAAACGTCTGGAAACCAATCCGGAAATAGTCAAAAAACGCAAGTCGTTGCTTAAGCATTCGTCGGGTGCGATCCAATTTATCGATCTGGAACGGTTCGACACTTCTCAAGAATGTCTGGAAAAGCTCCAATCGGATCGATTCACGAACGTGGCGACGAGTCCCGCGAAAGCGAAAAAACGGCATTTCCTTTTGCCCGATAGCGATCTTACGCCAGCCAATCTCGCGATCTGGTTTGGTGATGAAGGAAACGGCCTTAGCGAATTTGCGCTCGAAAACTGCGATTTCTGTGTGTCTATCGAAATGTTGGGCAGTGTGGAAAGCTTCAATCTGGGCACGAGTACCGGGATCGTTTTGTATGAGGCGGTGCGGCAACGGACGAATGTTGATAAGTAAAGAGGCACTTTCTTTTTTAGGTTTTTTGGTGTTCCTAAATTGGGCATCGGAACTTTAAAAAAGAAATCACCAAATGTCTTACATCTGTAGCTGTTGCGGTGAGGAAATGCAGGATTGGCCCGCAATTACTTATATTTCGCCCATAAGCTATAGTGTTCTTTCAGATTTCGAGAAAGAGAACATAGCAACCTTGACGTCTGATTTCTGTGTCATTGAATATCCCGATCAGACCGATCGTTTCATTCGGACGGTAATGGTTCAGAAAGTCGATGACTCCGAAGAAGATCTACATTATGGTTTTTGGGTTTCACTTAGCGAGAAGAGTTTCGAAGAATACGAAAATGACTTTGGGAAAGTAATTGGAGGAAAGGAGTATTTCGGATGGCTTTGCAGCTATATTCCGCAGTATGATTTCCTAGAATCCATCCCGATGAAAGTAGTGACGCGATCCGACGGAGACCGGCCCTTGATTTTTCCTGAACAGGATTTCGATCATCCTTTCGTTCGCGATTTTTATATTGGAATTTCAAGAAACGAGGCCGAGAAGCGAGTACATGATGTTTTGAGAAGTGTTGCAAAAACGAATGATGAAAGTTCGCCAAATTCGGCGCTAACGAAGCCTTGGTGGAGATTGTGGTGACCTTTATTTAAACAGATAATATTGACTATGCCCGAAATAATAATTCACCGAAACAGGGAATACACCAACAAGCTCAGACGATATGGGCTATATGTCGATTTTATGAAAGTAGCCGAGATAAAGGACGGCGAAATACTGCAATTACCCGTTGCCGCCGGAAAACACACCATAGAAGCCAAGATAGATTGGACGGGTTCCCGAATAATAGAATTCGAGCTCAAGGACGGGGAAACGGCGACATTTTTCGTGAAAGGACAGAATCCGTTCCTCGCGCTGTTTTACGCTTTGTTCGACCCGCGGAATTATCTGGAGCTGATTCGGGTCTCGTAAGAGAGTCAATCCATAGCCTTATCCAAAGTCTGGCGAACGGCCTTATTCGGAATCACGTAAGTCAAAGTGGCTTTGGCGTACCAACCCGTTCCGAAATCGATCGTTGCGATCTTGTCGCGCGCCGGCTCGTTGAGTTCGCCCAATCGGCCTTTCATGCCAATGCGGTAACCGCCCTGAACGCCTAGCATAAGGTTTCCGAAAAGCAGGTTGTCGTAAGCGATACTTGGAGTGATTTCGCTGAAAGCGTTCTCGTAAGTCGTGGCTTGTCCCGGCAAGTTCCTGATGAAAAAACTTTGGGACCAGAATTCGGCTCCTGCAGAAAGCCATCCGCCAAGCACATCGGAACGACGGATTTTTGCCCACTGAGGAACCACGATGTCAACTTCCCATTTTTTGTTCTCGAAACGGTGCCAATATTGGGCAACGGGAACGACAGGAAGCGGGGTCGAAGGATCGATCAGCACCGCGGCACCAACCGAATAGATCGTGTTCGGAACATCTTTTAAAATTACGAGTCCGTAAACCTGACCGCTTATTTTTTGATATTGGAACGCCGGAGAAGTTCCCAACATCGCGCTCGCGTTCACCACGAATTGCTTCGAGCCGAGTTTGGTTCTCCAGTTCATGTTGAGTTGCGTGTTGAAATCTTCGAGTGTCTCGCGGCCCGAAACGTACATTCCCGAAGGATTCACTACGTTTTTGAGGTCGTAATCCTCACGCGTGTAGATTTCGGTTACGCTCCACGTAAAATATTTCCCGCGATAGAACGGAAGCCACAAATAAGCTTGCATTCTACTTCTGGAAAATTCACCGCTTTCGTCCGGAGCATCTTTGTATTTGATGTTGTAATCGCTTTTTCCCGCGTAATCGTAACTGATCGAAGCGATTTTCAGCAACGGAAAGAATGGATAACGCTCATTGATAGAGTCTTTTTTGGCCGGCTCGACCTTTTGCGCAAAAGCGGGCAAGGCGAGAAGCATCGCAAAAAACAGGGCGAAATTGACGAAAGTGCGGTTGCGGGAAAGGTGCGTCATAAAATGAAAATTACGGATATTGTGCGTAAAACCAATATCCGTAAAAGTAAAACTGCACTTTGGCCTTTATCTTATGCCGATTTGCCCAAAGGTTACAGGATTTGTGGAAAATCAGTCTGTTTTGGCCGAATCGGGCGAAAATTCCACATTGGAGCTTTCGTTCTCGATTTTCCACGAGCCGTTTTTAAGGCGCCATTGGGTCAGGTAAGTGCCCGAAATCTTTTGTCCGTTGGCTTTTCCCGCCCACGTTCCTTTGTCGATCGCGACAGAATCGGTAACCGAAACCGACGTCGACTTGAAATCGGAAAACCGGAAACCGCTTTTGTAAAGTTCGCCAAAATAGTTTTTGATGTTCTCACTTCCGCAGATTTCCGAGCTCGCCGCGGGAACCGAGCAGGCCGAATCGAGATAGATGGCTTTTACGCCGTCGAGATTGCCCGAATTGAACGATTTGAGGAATTGGTCGTTGGTCGTTTCAAGCGCCTTGACCACTTTTTTGTCTTGGGCGAATCCCGACGATGTGGTCAGGAAAATGCCCAATGCCACTACGAATGGCGTCGAAAGGATGGCAATTTTTGTCATTGCATTCGTTTTTAAGTTGAACAAATTGGCCAGTTTTTCAGAAATTTTGGTCGGCGTCTTCGCGGATGGTTTCGCATAAGCCTGTTCGCCCAAAGCGTTGAAAATGGTTTTTACCGTGAAGCTTCTGGGCTCGGTCTCTCCCGATTCGATGCGTTGGATCGTGCGCGCTGTCACCTGACACATCTGGGCGAGTTCGGCCTGGGTAAGTCCATTTTCGGTTCTTAAGGCGGCTACCTTTTTTCCTAATTCCGGCTGTTTCATGATTGTTCGGCAAATTTGTGAAGCGTGTAATGACTTACCAAAAATACGCATTGTCTTTTAGGCGACATTGGGGCGACATTTGGTTTTTTTAGTGGTGATTAGTGATTGGTCAAAGGTGAAAGGTGATTTTTGGAAACGGGTATAGGAAAGTTTTCTTAGATATGTTAAGAGCATTAAGGCGCTTTGCTTTTTGCTACTCCGGAGTTTCTTTGTCTTTTTGAACCATTAAGGGCATTAAGTTCATTAAGCGCATTAAGATTGTTGCCCGAAGTTCTTTGTCTTTTTTTGGAACAATTAAGGGAGTTAAGGAAGTTAAGGCGGCAGCGACAGCTTACGCTCAGATCCGTGAAAATCCAAAAGCAAAGCGAAAATCCGTGTGATGTAGAATAAATCCGTGAATCCGTGGTGAAAAATCTTCTAATTGGAGGTTCTTGATTTCAGACCCATGAAAATCCGTTAATCCGCGGCAAAAAAGATCAAGTAAGTTTTCGTGAAGAGCAGTTGATTACGATTGCGTTCAGACCCGTGAAAATCCGCTAATCCGCGGCAAAAAAGATCAAGTTACTTTTTCTGAAATCCAATTGATTACGATT
>JBCNQO010000319.1:0-3585 GCA_039592825.1 Flavobacterium sp. | reverse complement strand
GCTGCTTTCGCAAAATGCGGTTTTGGCAAGAAAACTAGTAGCGGGTAGCGGGATTTGGCTTCTAGTCAGTCAGATTCAAGAGCCAAGAACCAAGAAGCAAGATTGCACCTAAAACGTAACGCAATACTTAACGACCTTAATGCTCTTAATGTCCTTAATGGTTAAAAAAGCGAAGCGCCTTAACTTTTTTTAACTTCTTAATGGTTTTAAAAACTTCTCCTAACTTTTAAAAGCAAAACGACAAAAAAGTTATAAAGCACTTTTTTCTACCATTAAGAAGTTAAGGCTAGTTAAGAATTTTGCTTTTGAAAACTTCTCCTAACTTTTAAAAACAAAACGACGAAAAAATTATGCGTCTTTTTTTGAACCATTAAGAAGTTAATGCTAGTTAAGAATTTTTACCTAAATCAAGAATTTCTCTCCAGAACTTTACGCATCGCCACCGCCTTGAGCAAACATTCCTCATATTCCTTCAACGGACTCGAAGCCGCCGTGATCGCGCTTCCGACCGAAAAAGAAACGTAATCGAGTTTGGCATTGTAAAGAATGGTGCGGATCACGACATTGAAATCGAAATCGCCCTCGGGAGTGAAATAGCCCAGCGCGCCACTGTAAAGCCCGCGTTTGGTTTCCTCGAGTTCCTCTATGATTTTCATGGCCGAGATTTTGGGCGCTCCGGTCATGCTTCCCATGGGAAACGTGGTTTGGAGTACGTCTGCGGCTTGTTTGGCAGGCAAAAGTTCTGAAACGACGGTCGAGATAAGATGGTGCACTTGCCTGAAAGTGTAGTCTTTGCAAAGTTCCTCAACGTGTACGCTGCCTTTCACGGCCGTTTTGGACAAATCGTTTCGCACCAGATCGACGATCATGATATTTTCGGAACGCTCTTTCTCGTTGGTCGTAAGTTCGTGCCGGATTCTCGCGTCTTCTTTTGGGTCATCACTTCTTCTGGCCGTGCCTTTAATGGGCTGGGAAACGATCTTTCGGCCTTGTTTCTTGAGATAGCGCTCTGGCGAAGCCGACATTAGGTAATCGTCGGCATTGCGGAAAAAAGCCGAAAAAGGCGGTTCGGAAATCGTGTTGAGACGGCAATAGGTTTCGAGTGGGTTTATTTTGGCGCCTTCGGAATAGAATTCCATACAGAAATTGGCCTCGTAAATGTCGCCGCGATGGATATACTCGAGCATTTTGCCCACTTTCTTGAGATAATCCTTTTGGGAAATGCGCTGGGAAATCGACAGCCTGCCATTGGCGTGCGGCATATCAGTTTTCTGGTTTTGGATGGCTTCCAGATCTTGTTCCATCTCGTCGTCGGCCATGGCCAGATACTGCATTTCGAGTTGGTTTCCCTTGAGTAGGAAAAGGCGTTTGGGCTGAAAAAAGTACAGGTCTGGAAACTGCAATCCATCAAAATTGTTCGAATCGAGATTTTCAGTATCGTTCTTCAAATCGTACGAAAGATAACCGAAAAGCCAATCTTTGGTCGTTTCCTGAAGTTCGCGCAAATCCTGGAAAGCATTGAGCTGATCGGTCTTGAGCGACAGGAAAGCATCGGCGGCAAGCACGCAATCGTACTCCTGATATTTCTGGTGATACCCGTTCCCGTCAAGAAAAACGATCTCGCGGAACTGCTGCGACCAATGCAGCAACCGGGCTTTGAAATTCTCGGGATCGTTTATGGTGTGATGGGTAATCGTTCGCATTTTCAGATGATAGATAATAGACCGTGTGACATTCGACAGCGAGTTCGGCTTCGTCTTGACTCTTTGCTCTTGATTCTTGACTCTTGATTCAGACAGCCTTCCAAAATTACAATAAAACAACCGTTAAAGCCATCCCAAAAACTTTGGCACGATTGTTAGTACGGCTCAAATATCGACTTCTTAAAATTTATCCCGATGGCTTAAAAACTACTTGACCTTTTTGATTCATTAACCTTTTAAACAACAGATTTTATGAAAAAGATTCCATTATTCGGAATGAGCTTGCTATTGGCTTTTGCCGTCGGATGCAGTAAGTACGAAACCAAGGAAGAACGCGCTGCCGATGCTTCAGATGCCAAATATGACGCTTCCGCGGATGCAGCTCCGGCCGAAGAAGCCGCGCCAATGGCCGACTCGGTGAGTTACGGCAATTCGAGTCCAAAGCAAGAAAACAGCCTTTCGTCTTCGGCGGCAGTTACCAAAAACGACGGCCACCGAAAATTCGTGCGCACGGCAGACATTAGATTCAAGGTGAGAAACGTGGCCGAATCGACCACAAAAGTAGAAGACGCCGTTTCATTGGCTGGCGGATTCTTGGTAAATACCGACCTTAAAAGTTCGGTGAACGAGACACGAGACGTGAAGAAAAGCGAAGACAGCATCGTTCGCACTACGGTTTACACAGTTCACAACGACATGATTATCCGTGTTCCGAACTACAATCTCGATGCGACTTTGAAGACGATCTCGAAAGAAGTCGGCTATCTCGACTACCGCATCATCAAGGCCGAAGACGTAAATCTGCAACTAAAGTCGACCGAACTCGAGCAAAAACGCCTATCGCGCTACAAAACCCGAGTGGAAAATGCCGTGGCCGGAAAAGGCAAGAAACTCGTTGACATAAACGAAACCGAAGAAAATCTGCTGGCCAAACAAGAAACGTCAGACGCGGCTTTGCTCAAGAAAATGGAACTCGAAGACAAAATCGCCTACTCGACCGTGGCTTTGCAGCTCTATCAAGACGAGGCCGTGAAAAGCGTGACTTTGGCCAATCTGGACAGCGCGGTTTATCGCACTAGTTTTGGCGTAAAGGCTTGGGACAGTCTCAAATCGGGTTGGTATATCCTTGAGGGCGTACTGGTTTTTGCCTTGAACCTTTGGCCATTTATTTTGGGCGGAATTGGATTGTTCGTCGTCTGGAAGAAACTAAGCAAGAAAAAAGTCGCTTTCTGATCATGAAACGGCTCATTCTCGTTTTGACGCTTTGTGCGCTTTGGTCGTGCAAAAACCACGAAGTCACCTTTGCCGAGCCGCAACCGAAAGATGTCGGCGAAAAGTCCGGAATTCCAAACCGTTTCATCGGTACTTTCGAAAATCCCGAAAATGGCTCCACGCTTACCGTGACCAACAACAGTATTGTCCTTCACAGCTATCTTGAAGAACGCGTGAAAATTTCAGATCTCGACAGTACTTATCAGTTGAAAGGCAACCGATTGGTAAACCTAAGCACGAAAGAAAGCATCGAAGCCAGGACTTTCGGAGACAGCGTCTCGTGGAAATTACCCAGAGTCGACACGGTTTACGACCAGTCTCGCAAAGATGTCCTTAAGAAATACAAGGGATTTTACTTTGTAAGCCAATTTTTGGGCGAGTCTGACTGGTACGTGCGTAAACTTGAAATGCGCAGGAATTTGGTGACTTTGGCCGATATTTCGACCGAAGAAGATTTCGCCAAACTGAAACCGCTAGCACAAAAAGTATCCGTTTCGGACTCTGTGGCGATTTCGTACCAGAACCTCAAAGCCTCGAAAAAACAATTCCGCAAGTTCGTAAAAGACAAAGGATTCGCTGCCGAAACCGTCTTTTTGAGAAAGCAAGATTC
>JBCNQO010000318.1:0-3586 GCA_039592825.1 Flavobacterium sp. | reverse complement strand
TAACTTTTTTAACGTCCCCAAAATACGGATTTTTTAACAACGCAAACGTATGCGTGATAATTTCTGACAAAAAAATAGCTAAAAAATTACGGGATTACAAACGATTCCGCTTGGCGAGATAGTGATGCCACAAAATGAAAGAAGCGAGCGTGCGGTGCGGTTTCCAGCTTTGCGAAAGCGTTTCCATTTGCCCGATTTCGTGAATGTCGTAAAGTTCCTGAATGGCTTTTCTAATTGCGATGTCGCCAAATGGAATTATATCTTGGGATTGCAGACAGAACATCAGATAAACTTCTACCGTCCAAACGCCGACGCCTTTTATCGCGAGCAGTTCCTGAGTGACTTGTTCGACCGATTTATCTGGAAAAGAAGAAAAATCGAGACTTCCCGAAACGACGCGATTGGCCATATCTTTTATATAAGCCGTTTTTTGTCGGGAAACGCCGAGCGATCGGAATTCCTCATCTGTGGCAACCAACATTTTATCCGGAACGATTTCCCCGAAATACTCTGCCATTTTGCGGTAAGTCGCTTTCGCGGATGCAATCGAAACCTGTTGCTCGAGAATAATATGAACCATGGCTGCAAAACCTTGCTCGCGCACTTGCACGATGGGATTTCCGTATTGTTCGATTACGGATTTAAGGATCGGATCTTTTTGGGACAATATCTCGAGAATGTCTTTCATGCGATGACTTTCTGGAAAGCGTCTCTTGGCGTGCCGTCGCTTACATAGATCACGCCGCAATAGTCGAAGCCGTTCTTTTTGAGGAAATTCTGCATCGGGACGTTTTCGTGATGTGTGTCTACGCGTACGTTCGCGATTTGGGAAAACGCGAAATCGAAGGCCGCTTTGGCGATTCCTCTCACGCTTCTGCCCGACGTCAAACGATGGATCACGCCATAAGGGTCGTTGTTGAGCCAGCTTCCGTTTTCGATCACGTCGTAATTGGAATCGGGATTTTCGCCTTTCATGAAACAGAAATAGCCCACGATATTGTTTTCGCTTTCGCAGACGAAACCTTCGCCCGAATTGATGTCACCCAAAAGGATTTCGCCTGACGGATAACCGTTGCTCCATTGCGTCAGATTCCCAGATTCGCGCATGATCTGGCGCGCCTGGTCAATGATTTCGAGAATGACGTTTACTTCGGACGGTTTCGCGGGACGGATTTTCATTTGGCAAAAATACTATTTCGTAGCCGCATCGAAAAGCCTGCAATAGTTGCCACCACCGATTTTTGCGATTTCGGGTTCGTTGAAACCAGCTTTGAGCAACGCATCCACGACAGTGTAATAAAAACCGCCATTCATTCTTTCCCAAGCCGAATTGGTCCGCTCGCCGGGACGTTCAACACGTTTCGCAAACTCGCTGTTTGGCGCGTGATAAGCCGGCGTGAGTTTGGTATCGGTTCCAATTGCGACGTGTTCGATTCCCATTACGTCTACCATCGCGCGTACGTTGTCTGCGAAAGCGGTTGGATTTTCGGCCAGATGCGTCCAAACCGAAACGACACCGCCATTGTCAGTGACGATTTTGGCTTGTTCTTTACTGATAAGGCGCGGCTTCATCATGTTGGCAAACTTCTCGTTTTGACCCAGACGCGAATCCAATCCTGTGTGCGAAATCAAGATCGGTTTTTGGGCGACCTTGAGCGCGGCATTGATCGTGTCGTTGTCGCAATGCGCCAGATCGATCAGCATTCCGAGTTTTTCGCTTTCGCGGATGACTTCGGCACCGAATTTCGTGAGGCCATCGCGTTTGACGGGATTCGTGTAGATATCGCCCAAAATCACCGACGCGTCGTTGTCGTGCAACAAGCCCAAGTGGCGCAAACCGCGGTCGTAAGCGACTTTTAGCCGTTCGATCTTGCCTTCGAGAAAATGTCCGCCTTCTATAGACTGGATCACGATTGGCGTTTGGGATTCGTGCGCTTTTTCTATGTCGGACAACTTGTAGGCGCGCTTCATTTTGTTGTCTTTCAGGATTGCGTCCATTGCCGTCAATCCGTTCAGGAAGCGCTCGTAAGCCTCGCCTTCTTTGGTTAGTTTTTGGTAATCGACGGCGAAAGTCATAGCCACGGCCGCCAATCCCGAGGTTTTCATTTCTGTAGCCAAATCGATTTTCGGGCCTGGAAGTTCTGGCTTGTTGAGCGGAACGTCGATATGGTTGTGAGTATCAATTCCGATTGTCCGCTTGACGATTTCAATGACGCGCGGATCAATCTCGTCTTCGTTCAAAGTCCAGGACAAATACGGATTCAAAACGAGCATTGCGCCCGACGAACTTAGGATCTTGACGAAATTACGGCGTGAAAACGCGGGGTTGTTGTGTTGCATGATTTCTGTTTGAAGGTTGTTTGTGTGACCGATTTTTTGGGATTTGGTTTAATCGCGGAGTTTTTTTTAGAGTCAAGAACCAAGAGTCAAGAAGCAAGATTGTGCCGACAAAAAAATTGTTGTGTTTTCTGAAAGTATAAAACTGGTTTTAGTTCCGGCGGATTGGGATGGGATAATTTTACGTCAGACAAAAAATTAGAAAATATGAGCACTGAAGTTCGAAAAATGATTTACGATTACGTCGAGGCGTGGAACCAGGAAAACCGCGAGGATTTCAAAATGGCGTTCTCAAAAGTTTGGTCGGAAGACGCCAAATGCACAGATCCTTCGTTTGAGGCGACAGGCGTTGACGCTTTGGTCGATGTCGCAGTTGGTTCTTTGGAAAAATTTCTTGGTAGAAAATTCAAGGTGATTTCCGAGCCCGAATTCCATCACAATGTAGGCCGTTACGACTGGCGAGTGGATTTTGCCGACGGCACTTTTCACGACGGTTCCGATTGCTTTGAATTTGACGACAATTTCGTGCTTACGCGCATCATCACTTTTGTACTGAAATGAGCGTTTGCGATAGTTGGTCGCGATCGCTAAGTTTGTGAAAAACGAAAATGTACGATCGGCTACTTGGCAATTTCGCGATGCACGTGTCGCTTTCGGACGAGGAAAAGGCAGTCGCGATCTCGCTGCTGCAATCCAAATCCGTAAAGAAAAACACGTTGGTATTGGCCGCGGGCAACGTTTGTCGCAACGTATATTTTGTGGACAAAGGTTGCCTGCGTCTTTTTAAGTCCGATACCGAAAATCTGGAACACAACATCTTGTTCTGTCCTCAAAATTGGTGGGTTTCTGACACTGCAAGTTTCTCGACGCACACTGCCGCTTTTTACTCGATTGGCGCTTTGGAAGACACTGAAGTGTTTTTTTACTCTTATGAAGATTTGGAAAAACTGTACGTTCTCGTACCAAAATTCGAGCGGTTTTTCCGGATTGTGTTCCAGAACGGATTCAGCCTGTACCAAAACAGGATCACGTCGAACGCCACAAAATCGGCACTGGAACGCTATGTCGCTTTCAAAAAACTATATCCCGATTTAGAAATGAGAATTGCCCAAAAGCACATTGCTTCTTATTTGGGGATTACGCCGGTTTTCTTGAGTCGGATCCGGATGTAGAATATACAATCTGTGAAGTTACAAATCCAGGGAACTGTGATACAGTGATTTCAAAAGTTGTGGTTGGATCAGCAGTA
>JBCNQO010000317.1:0-3597 GCA_039592825.1 Flavobacterium sp. | reverse complement strand
CGTTCAGAGGAATTGAGTCTGAAATCAAGCGTTTGGCTTTGCGTGCCCGCGACGGACAAATCACCGTTGACGACATGACAGGAGGAACATTCACGATCACTAACGGTGGCGTTTTCGGATCAATGCTTTCTACGCCAATCATCAACCCGCCACAATCGGGAATCTTGGGAATGCACAACATCATCGAGCGCCCGATCGCGGTAAACGGTCAGGTTGAGATTCACCCAATGATGTACGTGGCTTTGTCTTACGACCACAGAATCATCGACGGACGCGAATCGGTTGGATTCCTTGTTGCCGTAAAAGAAGGATTGGAAAATCCGGTAGAGCTTTTGATGAACGGCGACGCCAAGAAAGCCCTTGAATTGTAGATTTCTATTTAGTTCATAATGAAAAAATCCCGTCTCTTTTGAGCGGGATTTTTGCTTTTTGATCATTCATAGTAGAAAAACGTTTCACTGTCTCGCACTCTTTCCCTGAACGTTCCCGCAACCTTGCAATAGTTTTGGTAATTGTTCGCATCAAATGTGCGCTCATACTCAAGATGGTTTTCGGAATTCCAGCTGATACTTTCCAGATAAGTGTTGAAGTTTTCGGCAATGTCCGCTTCTTCGCCGTTAAGCAAGATCACGTTGTTGAGTGCATTGAGCGATTTTTGCAAATTCTCGGGAAGCGAAGTCGGGAAATAGGTACAGTCGATGTCCTCGAAAAATTCGATACCGTTAAAGTAGCGGAACTTAACAGGATTGTTATTCCAGAAATGCGTTTCGGAAAAACTGCCGTTATTACTGCTCGTGTAATAAAGCAAGCCGTCAGTGTTTTTGGTCATAGTCGTGGTATAATTCGTATCTGGCAATCCTGTTTGAGGATCGATCCATTCTTGCGTGACCGCATTGCTTCCGTATGTGTATTCAACAGTCGTAAAACCGATAAATGGAGTCGGTTGATTAATAGGCATCTGATAAACTTTACTCAGTCTTCCGGACGCATCGAAAGTTTCTGTGCGGTCAAACTCATCAGAGCTGGCGGTCGAGCGGTGTGAAAGCGAATGCGTGGTTGCGGTGTATGTATGGAGTGTCCATTCGTCAAGTGCGCCGGTGTGGTCAAAGATCGAATCGGCGACAACGCGATTGTTTTCAAAATAAACGATTTGCTTCCTGCTGCCTTCAGCTCCGGCTTGATAAGCGGCTAAAGAAGGACTGAATTTTTCGGTACGAGCAAGATTCTGGGAGTTGCTCGTCTGGTTTTCTGAAGAATCTTCAGAGCATGAGGCAAATGCGCCAGCGATTAAAAAGGCCAGAAGTATTTTTGTTTTCATAGAAGTGTTTTTTTAATAACAGTTCAAATCTGGTTTTCCCTACCTCATGTACGCAAAAAGTGGCAGATATTTTCAGGCTCGGGAATAAAGAAAGATTATTCGCAATATAGGGCAATTTCTTCCGTTGGAATATTAAATCAACCAATATGAAAAAAGCCACAATCAACATCGTTTTTGTCTCAATGTTCCTGACCATCATCGGTTTTCTGGCCGACGCTGACCCGAAAGAACCGAACACAACCACGAGATTTGTAGAGTTCTTCGCCATGACGGCTTTGGTTTCTGTATTGATTTTTACCGCTTTCTTCACGACACGACTCGTCCTGAAAACCGTTAGACAACGATAGAAAAGAAACGAAAACGTCCCCAGTTGAAATTCCCGGGGACGTTTTTTTTATTCCTGAACCGCGTTGATGGCAGCGACCAATTGCGCCTCTGTGCCCAAAGTGGTTTCGCTGTTGCTGAAAGTGATCACGAGATCTTCGCTTATCGTGACGGCCTTGATCGCGTATCGAAACATGCCGTTTTCCTCGGTCACGAAAATCGCGTGGCACGCCAATCCTATCGGGATTTGGCCATAGTGTTCGCTGAACAATCCCGTCGCGGCGTCGTAAGTGTCGAGTAGTGCCAATGCGTTGCCGCGTCCGTCGTATGATAAATAGACCGAACTGTTCTCGTTGTGGTAACCGCTGGGAACGTCGGCCAGAATCGTGGTTTTGGGATTCGGATCCACGGCAAAACAATCCACATTCGTCCAACCGAATTCCCCAAAGTTCACATAGTAATTGTTGCCCTCGCGAAAAACGCCGTTCTGACCGTTCGGGTTCGGATCGGCTTCTGTCCAATCCACATCGGCTACAGCCAAAGTATCCGCAACCGAGTTTACGTTTTCTACCCACAAAGCCATGGTCACATCGGCACTGTTGGTAAGCGCAATGGGAACAATGAGCGAAAGCCCGCAATTGATGTCGAGTTTTTCGCCATCCTGATAAGCCTGAAGGTAAAATTGACCACCAGAAAGCAACATCGCCCGGTCGCCGTTCGGCATTCTGCCCATAGTAGGCTTGTTGGTCACGGCCATATCGCCACCGCCAAAAATCTCCACATATTGCAAAGTCACCGAACCCGAAACCGGAGCGCCGTTTTTCTCGAGGCAAGAAGCATCAAAACCGATCGTAATGCCTTGAGCCGAAGTAAAGTTCACATACCCATCGGCACCGTCGAAAGTAAAATTCTGCACACGGCTTTCAATGGCATCCAGCCTGATGTGATCAAACTCCTGAGCCGTCGGAACAGTAGAAGAAATCGTCTCCCGATCGTCGTCATTACAGGAAACCGAAGCGAAAGCCAATGCCAAAATCGTGGCACCACAGGCTAATTTTAGTAGATTTTTCATAATGTGTTTTTTCTTTGAAACAACCGGAATGCGATTTACCCTACTTTGGGTTCAGGGTGCAAGGTTTGGGGTTCAGGGTTTTGGGTGCAGGGTTTGAGAGTGTGGAGTGTTTCGTTTTGTTTGAAGCTGAATCCGACTGCCTGGCACTAGCTTTCTGGCAAAAGTCGGTTTTTCTAAGGCTTAAAACGAGCTTTCCCGAAGTGTCGGGATAAGCTGTTTTAAGCCAAGAAAATCTCGCCTTTTCCTGCAAAAGGCTAGTCGCCGGCATCCGGGCTATTCTCGGGTGCAAGGTGCAAGGTTCGGGGTTCAAGGTTTGGGGCGCGCGTGAAGAATGGTTTTCTGGGCAAAAATCTTCCCGCAATTCCCACTTTTGGCAAAATGAATCTCGTTGCCGGAAACATCGTGTTGGCTTTGATCTGAATTTAGTTTCGCGACTCTTTCCTCGAGCAAAATCTTGTTGCCAAAACCTTAACAATTTTTACAGATTTTCTGTAATCGACTCCCAATTTTTTCCTCGAACTTCGGTGCCAGACCTAACAAATCTTCGAGACCCGAGGCGCAGCCGAACTGTATGTAACGAAGTGGAATAATTTGTTAGGTCTCGGGAAATGCCGATTTTGCGTGAATTGATGTTTCTTTGGACGACAGGTTTGGGCTCGGGTCGCGCGGGGTCTGAAAGTTCGTTTTACCCAAATGTTCGAGCGGACACATTTTTAGCGCCGCGAAGCAAGCTAAAAATAAAATAAACACTTCCGATTAGCCCGCGGCATCAGCGTTTTGGCGGGCACCAGACGCCAAAACGGTGTAGCCGCTGAGGCCTTTTTGCTACTTTTACCTCATTGATTTTTATTGTTTTTTAAAGGATTCGGTGAACCTCGTGCCT
>JBCNQO010000316.1:0-3603 GCA_039592825.1 Flavobacterium sp. | reverse complement strand
CAAATTACAATTGGCGTTGGATCTACAAATCTGTCAATCAGAAAATCTGTCGATTCCGGCAGCAATTCATAATTCATAACTTATAATTCCTAATTGACTCAATCGTTTTCGCTTCCCAATTGAGATAATTTTAACGGCCACAATGACTTAGGTGCTTTTTCAAATTCGCTAAATTTAGGCGTAACCTTTAAAACACACATTTATGGCATCACTTCGTTTGGGCGACATTGCCCCCGATTTTACCGCTAACAGTACAGAAGGCACGATCAAATTTCACGAGTGGCTTGGCGATTCGTGGGCAATCCTGTTCTCGCATCCAGCCGATTTTACGCCGGTTTGTACCACAGAATTGGGCACCGTGGCCAAATACATTCCCGAGTTCGAGAAACGCAACACTAAGGTCATCGCGCTTTCTGTAGACAATATCGATTCGCATTACCAATGGGTCAAAGACATCAATGAGACGCAAGGCACGACGGTGAATTATCCGATAATTTCAGACGAAAGCAAGCAGGTCGCGCTTTTGTACGACATGTTGCATCCGAACGCTAGCGAGAATTTTACGGTGCGTTCGGTGTTTATCATCGGGCCAGACAAGAAAATCAAGCTCACGATGACGTATCCGAGTTCTACCGGAAGAAATTTCGACGAACTTTTGCGCGTGATCGATTCTTTGCAGCTAACGGCTTACCATTCGGTAGCGACGCCGGCCAACTGGAAAGACGGCGAAGACGTAGTGATTGTTCCTGCAGTTTCGGACGAAGACGCTTTGCAGAAATTCCCGAAAGGTTTCGAGACCGTGAAGCCGTATTTGCGCATCACGCCTCAGCCTAACAAATAAGGATTTCGTACTTTTGGAGTTCATCTTTACGCTATGAACTTCTCTGAAATATCCCATGAAATGATTGCCCAATTGCAAGCCGTAGTTGGGCAATCTTTTGTTTTTACCGATGCCGAAACCCGAAACGATTACGGCCACGACGAGACCGAGGATTACGTTTTTCCGGCTTCGGTCGTGGTAAAACCTGCAACGCCCGAAGAGATTTCCCAGATTCTCAAATTCGCCAACGAGTGGAACGTTCCGGTCACGCCAATTGGCGGGCGAACTGGTTTGAGCGGAGGTGCACTTCCCATCCACAAAGGAATCGCGCTTTCGATGGAGCGTTTCAACAAGATCATCCACATCGATGAGCAAAATCTTCAGGTTATGGTCGAACCGGGCGTGATCACTCATACTTTGCGCGAGGCTGTGGCCGAAAAAGGATTGTTTTATCCGCCAGATCCGAGTTCTTTGGGAAGTTGTTTCATTGGCGGCAATGTGTCCGAAAATGCCGGTGGCGCGAGAGCCGTGAAATATGGCGTGACCAAAGATTATGTGTTGAACCTCGAAGTCGTGCTTCCTACAGGCGAAATCGTTTGGACGGGCGCGAATACGCTAAAGAATTCCACCGGATACAATCTGACGCAACTTATGGTGGGAAGCGAAGGAACGCTTGGCGTGATCACCAAGATCGTGATGAAACTGCTGCCGGCCAATAAACACAATATCTTGATGCTCGTTCCTTTTTACGAAGGCGCACAGGCTTGCGAGGCGGTTTCGAGAATTTTCAAGGCCGGAATCGTTCCGAGCGCTCTCGAATTTATGGAACGCGACGCCATAGATTGGACAATGCGGTTTGTGGACGGCGTGAATGTTCCGATAAAAGACGGCATCGAAGCGCATCTGTTGATTGAAGTCGATGGAAATTATCCCGACGTTTTGTTCTCGGAAGCTGAAAAAATCACGGAAGTAGTTGAACAATTCAATATCGACGAAATCCTGTTCGCCGACACCGAAGACTACAAAAACGCTTTGTGGAAACTGCGTCGCGCGGTGGGCGAGGCCGTCAAGTCGAATTCGGTTTATAAAGAAGAAGACACGGTTGTGCCGCGTTACGAACTCCCGACGTTGCTCAAAGGTATCAAATCGATCGGCGGAAAGTACGGTTTCAAATCTATTTGCTACGGACACGCGGGCGACGGTAATTTACATGTGAATATCGTAAAAGGTGAAATGAGCGACGAGGCCTGGAAAACCGAGGTTCCGAAAGGCATCCGTGAGATTTTTGAGCTCACGGTTTCCTTGAAAGGAACGCTTTCGGGCGAACACGGAATCGGATACGTCCAGAAAAATTACATGGATATCGCTTTCAGTTCGGTGTCGCTCTCGATTATGAAAGGCATCAAAGGTGTTTTTGATCCGAAAGGCATTCTGAATCCTGGCAAAATCCTGCCCGATCATTTATAAACCGTCGGCTATGTCTTTTTCGTCTTTGGGCTTGCTTTGGTTGTGAAGGTAATCTTCGTATGCCTTTTGGTCTTTTCGATCCTGTTTGAAAATGTAAGCCACGAGTGCGATCGCCGCGATGATCACAAGCGAAATGACGATGTAGTTGGGTTGCATCTGGAGCTGTTTTTTCAAATTTAAAAAGCCGAATGTTAAGCCATCGTGAATTGTTTGGGCTTGGTTTTAAGGTTTTTGCTGGTTTTGATTTTTTGATGTTTACAACTTTGGATTAGGGTTTGGCTGGATTTGGGTGGAAAACTTTATTTTTCGGAGACCTAACAGGTTTTCGTAACCTGTTAGGTCTGCAAAAAATTTCATTTGCAGTTCAGCCTTGTGATTTTCGGGTTGAGCAAATTCAGTTGATTAGACTGAATTTACTTTTTACCGCCAAGGACTAAGGCCAGTGTGCTGTTTATAACTTTGACAGAAACGACAATCGCTATTTGCGTTTAAAACCTTATTTTCCACAGACCTAACAGGTTTTCGTAACCTGTTAGGTCTCCAAAAAAAATCTCCAAGAAATCCCCAACCAAAAATCCCCAACCAAACCCAAATGCCCGGCCTGCCCAAAAAACTCGAGATCCATTTCTACAAAACCATAGAAGGAGAAATTGCCTTAAAAGATTTCGAACAATGGCTGTACGAGAACGAGGAGTTGCCAAAGTACGTCAGCCAAGACGACCATCTCGATTTGATTGCGTTCAATTTCAACCAAAAAGCGGCAAGATATGAACTCTGGAAATTGCTTTCAAAACACATCGATCTTGGCGAATTCGAGGCCTACAAAATCCTGAACCTACTATACAAAGCCCGTCTCAAGAACGACGAACTACCAGAAATCCTGATCCAGCTTTACTATCTGCACTACGATGGATACGATTTTCTGGAAGAACTCGGAATGGATTTTGGCCTGACAGTGTTGGTTCCAAGCAGATACAATCGCGACAATTTCGAAGAGCTCACAAAATCGCAACAAAAGGAATTGTTGAGCAGCTTTTCGCCAAGACTTGAAATCGCCATAGAGCGCGCCATTGCTTGGTTGGAGACGAAAAAAGTAGTGCCGACAGGAACAAAAGGCGAATACGGTCGGTATGAGTTCCAGGATTTCAGAACGCCGGAAGAAAGAAAATCGATTTACGACAAGTCAAAGTCTGCCGAAAAGCCCAAACGAAAATGGTGGCAATTCTTTAAGTAAAATACGTCATTTGCCGTATTGAATCGGGTTGGTCCAAACACTACATTTACCCCATACAAATAGAGCGCTGATGCTGAAAGGC
>JBCNQO010000315.1:0-3605 GCA_039592825.1 Flavobacterium sp. | reverse complement strand
AAGATTTCGTTACCCGAATCGAGAAGGCCAAGGTTTACAGCCCGCGTCTTCCGTCGGTTTTTTTGCCGCAGCTGAACAAAGCCGAATTTGCCGCTTTTCAGGAAAAGGTCAGAAAGTTCCAGGGATTTTATATCCAGAAACGTTCCTTGCGCGACTATCAGGTGAATTTTGGGGCGAACGTCTTCGGATTCATCACTCAGGTGAACGACAAGATCATCGAGAAAAACCCTTATTATAACAGCGGCGATCTCATCGGAAAACAAGGCGTCGAAGAAAGTTACGAGCACGAACTTCGCGGCATCAAAGGCGTAAAATACATCCAAAAGGACAAATACAACCGCGACATCGGGCCATACAAAGAAGGCCGATTCGACACGATCGCCAAGCAAGGTGAAGACATTACGCTCTCGATTGACGCCGAATTGCAGAAATACGGAGAAGAACTCATGGTGAACAAACGCGGTGGAATCGTCGCGATCGAACCTTCGACGGGAGAAATCCTGGCACTTGTCACCGCGCCTTCTTACGATCCGAAAATTCTTGTGGGACGCGAGCGCTCGAGAAATTACACGAAGTTGTACAACGACTCGATCGCCAAACCGCTTTTCGACCGCGGACTTTTGGCCGAATATCCGCCGGGCTCGCCTTTCAAGATCATCACCGGATTGGTCGCGCTTCAGGAAGGCGTAGTCGACGAACAGACGTCTTTCGTTTGCCACCACGGTTTCAGCTACGCTCGCGGGCGATTCATGAAATGCCACGACTCACAGGTTTCACAGCTTCACAACGGGATTTACAACTCGTGTAACACCTATTTTGCATCGGTTTATATGAAAACCCTTAGCAAATACAAGAAAACTTCTGCCGCAGTCGACATTTGGAGCAAGCACGTGAAAAGTTTCGGACTCGGTGAATTTATGGGATACGATTTGCCGACGGGTCGAAAAGGAAAGATTCCGACGTCTAAAACCTACAAGAGAATTTATCTGGATTGGGATTATAAACCAACTACGATTGTCTCGAATTCCATCGGACAAGGTGAAGTTACTACAACTCCAATCCAGCTTGCGAACATGATGGCGACAGTCGCCAACCGCGGTCATTACTACACGCCTCACATCATCAAGAAGATCGAAGGCCAGAAAATCGACGAGAAGTTCACGACGAAACACAACACGACAATCGACCGAAAGTATTTCGAACCAGTCGTTTCGGGACTTGCCGACGTTTACAATGTGGGAACGGCTTACGGACTCGGCGTCGAAGGCATCCAGATTTGCGGAAAAACCGGAACAGCCGAAAACTTCGCCAAGATCAACGGCAAACGCGTAAAGCTTCAGGATCACTCGATTTTCGTGGCTTTTGCGCCAAGGGACAATCCGAAGATCGCTTTGGCCGTTTTCGTTGAGAACGGATATTGGGGAAAACGTTGGGCCGGCCCGATCGCGACTTTGATGATCGAGAAATACATCCGAAGAAAAATCACGAGAACTGACCTCGAAAAACGCATGCTCGAAGGCAGTCTTCAGGGCGAATACGACAAATACATCGGCAAACACAAAGTCGACAGCCTGCTCATGAGAAAACCTGAAATCCAGGCGATCAAAAAAGAACAGGACACGATCGAAGACATAGACGACAAAACCGACAAGGACGCGACGAACTAATGAAAAACCAGAGTATAAGAAGCCATATCGATTGGGTGAGCGTATTCATTTACGTTTCGCTCGTCACTTTGGGCTGGCTAAACATTTACTCGTCATCGCTTTCTCTTGAGGAAGCCGGTGGTTTTGATTTTTCTCAGATTTACGGAAAACAGATGACGTTTATTTTCCTGTCGATTCCGCTAATCATCGTGATTCTGGCCGTCGAAGGAAAGTTCTACGAGAAATATTCGGTCATCATTTACGCCGTTGCCTTATTGCTTCTGGCCGGACTTTACGTTTTCGGAAAAGAAGTCAAAGGTCAGGTGAACTGGTACCAATTCGGGCCAGTGAGTTTCCAGCCCGCCGAGTTCGCGAAAGTAGGAACGGCGCTCGCTTTGGCCAAATATCTTAGCGACGTTCAGGTGAATCTCAAAGACCAAAACAGGCAACTCCAAGCGCTTGGAATCATCATGTTGCCGGTTTTGCTTATCGTACCTCACGATCCCGGAAGTGCGCTAATTTACTCGGCTTTCTTCCTTGTTTTGTACCGCGAAGGTTTGCCAGCCTGGTATCTTTGGGTAGGATTTATCGCCATCGTAGTTTTCGTGCTTTCGCTCATCTGGCCTTCGTGGATCATTATTGCGATTGCCGCCGTCGTGATCACATTCTTCTACTACAGAACGCGACTCGTAGACCGGAATATCCTTTTCAGTTCGGCCATTCTCGTGGCCGTGGCGCTTATGACTTTCTCGGTACATTACGTTTTCGAGAACGTCTTTCAGCAACACCACCGCGACCGTTTCAATATTTTGCTCGGGAAAGAAGTCGATTTGAAAGGAATCGGTTACAACATTAACCAATCGAAAATCGCTATCGGCTCTGGCGGTTGGTTCGGAAAAGGCTATCTCGAAGGCACGCAAACCAAAGGCGGTTTCGTCCCAGAACAACACACAGACTACATTTTCACGACCGTTGGCGAAGAATGGGGATTCGTGGGCTGCATCGTCGTTTTGGCCTTGTTCGTACTACTTTTCGTAAGAATAATCTATTTGGCCGAGCGACAGAAAACCAAATTCTCCCGCGTTTACGGCTATTGCGTAGCCACAATTCTGTTCATTCACTTCTTTGTGAACATCGCGATGGTCTTGGGAATTTTCCCAACGATCGGTGTTCCTTTGCCTTTCTTTTCATATGGCGGCTCCGGACTTTGGGGCTTTACCATTTTGCTGTTCATTTTCCTTAAGATGGATGCAAACAAGGTGAATGAATGGTAGAAAATTGGTGATTAGTCGGTAGGCAACTAATCCTGATTTTTGAATTCTTATAGCAACAAATTCCCGCTGCCCACTTTTAGCTTTCTTGAAAAATGCGGTTTTGCACAGCCGCGACGAGCTTCCTTCGGTCGCTGTCGCGATCTGGCAAAACCAAGCCTTTTTCTGCAAAAGGCTAACCGCTTGCATCGGGGTTGCGTTCGGTGAAAACTGAAAAATCCTTTCTCTAAACTACTTTCAGTTCGCGATCCATCTTTTTTTGGATCATTTCCAGACACAAATTGTTGATGCTACCTTCGTGCGTATGTTTCGTAGCTTTCGGTGATTTGAAATTCCCGTTTTCAATATCTGTCGCCACTTGCAAATAAGCCGTCCTAAACGGAATTCCATTTGCTACCAATTCGTTCAAGGCATCGACAGTAAACAAGTAATCGTACTTTTTGTCGTTCAGGATTTTAGGATTCACGACCAGATTCCCGATTCCGAAAACCGTCATTTCCAGACAAGATTTCAAAGCTTCAATTGCCGGAAAAATGCCTTCTTTGAGCAACTGGAAATCCCTGTGATAACCGCTCGGCAAGTTGTTCGTAAGCAAAGTGATCTCGTAAGGCAACGCCTGGATTTTGTTCGACTTTCCGCGAATCAACTCAAAAACATCGGGATTTTTCTTGTGTGGCATAATGCTCGA
>JBCNQO010000314.1:0-3628 GCA_039592825.1 Flavobacterium sp. | reverse complement strand
TCTTCATTTGATTCAGGGCCTGAATTTGTCGCTTATAAGAAAGGGTCTATTATCTATCCGTCTATCATCTATTTTCTAAAAAATGAAAAAAGACATCATTATCCCAAAAGTAGAAAACGTCTACGTGGCGGCAATCCAGGAATGGAGCGACGATTTCATGGAGAAAGTCTGGTTCGTGCATTTGGTTAACGATTCCGATTTTGATATAGACAACGTCATGGTCGTATCGAAAGCCTACGGAACGATCAACGGCGAGATGAAAAAAACCTCGTTGCTGCGACACGGTTTCGTGCAAGTGCCATCGCAATCTGTCGTGAAGATCGAAATGGTCGAAAAAAGCGTCCTGGCGCTGAACAACGAATTCATGGTAACTTATTTCATCGGAAACACGCTATACGACAAGAAATTCATCTTTAGAACCAACACGATCAACGAACGCGCAACCGAAGAAGTGCCGCACATTTGGCAACCAGGCGTAGTTGTTCGCTAGTTGAAAGTCCATAAAACAAAATACGCGTTTCACAATTGGAACGCGTATTTTGTTTTTACACAGATGAGTCTATTATCTATTCGTCTATCATCTATTTTCTAATCCAGTTTCTCGGTCAGTTTCTTAAAAACCTTACGAGCCTCTTTCCCTTCGTATAAAACCTCGAAAACCGCATCGATGATTGGAGTCTTCGCTTCGAGCTTTTCGTTCAACCTGTGGGCGCTTTTGGCCGCGTAGTAACCTTCGGCAACCATGTTCATCTCCATTTGGGCGCTTTTCACGGTATAACCTTTGCCGATCATGTTCCCGAACATGCGATTTCTAGAGAAAACCGAGTAGCCCGTAACAAGCAAATCGCCCAGATAAGCCGAATTGTTGATGTTGCGTTTCATTTTGTGCACTTTCCGGATGAACTTTTTCATCTCGCGGATGCTGTTGCTCATAAGAACCGACTGGAAGTTGTCGCCATAACCCAAACCGTGGGCGATTCCGGCGGCGATGGCGTAAATGTTCTTGAGCATCGCGGCGTATTCGGTGCCTATGATGTCGTCTGAAATTTTCGTTTTGATGTAGTCGCTTTGTAGATGTGACGCCATGACTTTCGCCTTTTTGTTGTCGCCGCAAGCGATCGTCAAATACGAAAGTCTCTCCAACGCAACTTCTTCCGCGTGACACGGGCCGGTGATAACGCCAATATTCTCGAAAGGAATGTCGTATTGGTTGTTGAAGTGTTCGCCCACGATAAGACTTGTTTCGGGCACGATTCCCTTAATGGCCGAAAAGATCACTTTGTCTTCCAGACTCACTGTGAGTTTTGTCATTTCCTCATTCAGGAAAGCCGACGGAATTGCGAAAATGATGTAATCGGCATAAGCGATCGCTTCGTTGATATCGCTCGTAAGTTTTAGCCGTTTCGGGTTGAATTCTACCGAACTCAGGTAATTCGGGTTATGGTGATGCACTTTAATATGGTTGATCGCATCTTCGTTTCGCATGTACCAGGCGATTTCGTCGCAGTTCACACAAAGCATTTTGGCAATTGCCGTTGCCCAACTTCCGCCGCCTATCACGGCAAATTTGAGTTTTTGACTCATGGTAATTCGTAATTGTAAAGTCCAAAAGTAATCCAAATAAATGAAGCCGATTGAACTTGTGATGAATATTCCCGTTAAAAGCCCTTTGTTAAGAAATTATATCGGGATTTTAACTTATAATTATGATTTTGAGCACAATGCACGCTTTAAATTTGCGTTCAATAGCTTATAAGATAATCTGAACGATTACAGAAAAAGTTAGTTAAATTTTGTTTTTGGTGTTTTGAGAAAGGCGCTTTTGGACTTTGTTTCAGAAGCGCCTTTTGATTTATCGGCAGTTTTCAGACTTCAATTTCTGGACTTCTTCTCCATAAGATTCGGTAAAGCCGAGTTTCAACGCTTTCTCAATGTCGGCGCAAGCCAAATCCTTCTTTCCCTGGGCGATGTGCACCAAAGCGCGGTTTCTAAAGGCATAAGAATTAGAAGGCGAAAGTGAAATTGACGAATCGATGTCGGTCAACGCACTTTGCAAATCGCCGGCCTTGTATTTCGCATAACCGCGGTTGTTGTAAAGCAAAGCCATCGACTCGGCTTTGTCATTTTCGACGACTTTGTCCACTTTAGATTTCTTGCGCTTTTTGGCCAGTTCGATCGCCTTGTCGCTAACCTCGATGGCGCGTTTGTAATTTCCGGCTTCCGAAAGCTGAAAAACCAGATTCACGTAACCGCTCTCGAAATCGGGATAAAGTTTTACGAGTTTCTCCAGATAAATCACGGCCTGATCGTGTTTGCCTGAGTTCGATAAAGCACGGGAAACGCCCAAATGCGCGGCAATATCAATAGCCATTTCGGGTTTGTTGTCCAGAACGAGCAAAAAGTTCTTTTTGGCTTCTTCGGGATTCGACAGCGCCAATTGTGAATCGCCTCGCGTCATCCAAAGCAAATTGCGCAATTTCGTGTCTTCGCCAACATATTTCAGCCCGTTTTCCGCGTCTTCCAAAGCTTGTTCCGGATAACCCGAATGCAAAAGGAAAAGCCCGCGTTGCAAAAGCGCTTTCGGGTTTTTGGCTTCGAGCGCGAGTGAAGTCGTATAGTCGTCAAAAGCTTGCTGCGGCTGACCCATTTGATCAAAAGCACTGCCGCGTCTCACGTAAAGTTCGTGATCGTTCGGATGTTCGGAAATTGCCTGGCTGAAAAGTTTTACGGCCGACTCGAAATCGCCGGCGTCCATTTTTTTGTTGGCTTGGTCGATGAGTTTGTTTTGACAAAATCCGACAGCAAAAACCAGCGAAAAAAAGGCAACGAGTAAAGTTTTGGTCATTTGCGGTACAGATTGTTGTGGTCGATGTAACTCCAAACCTTGTCTGGCAAAAGCGCTTTCGGACTTTTCTTGTTTTGGATGGCTTCACGGATGAAAGTCGAAGAAACTTCCACAATTGGCGCATCGATGTACTTGACTCGCGCGTGGTTCGTGACTTCGGAATCGTGCTCGCCCGACGAAATTCGAGGATAGACCAGAATGTCGTAACGCTCGAGAATCACCTCGAAATTCTTCCATTTGTGAAGCGACTCGATGTTGTCCTGACCCATGATTAGCGAAAACTCGTGAGTAGGGAATTTTTCTTCGAGGTGCGCCAGCGTATTTACGGTGTAATTCGGCTGCGGCAGCTTGAATTCGATGTCTGTCGGTTCGAGTTTCGGATAATCTTCGGTGGCCAATCGCACCAATTCCAGACGCGTATAATCGTCGAGTAACGTCGATTTCTTCTTGAGCGGATTATGTGGCGTGACGACCATCCAAACCTGATCCAGATCTGAAAACTCGGCCAAGTGGTTGGCAATGATCAAATGCCCGACGTGAATCGGATTGAAAGTCCCGAAATACAGCCCGACTTTCACGATCTATTCTTTGGTTGGAATGTGTCCGGTTCGCACGAAATCGTTCACCAATTCGTAGGCTTTTTTCTTGGCGACACTCAAATCTGCATTCTCGACAATCACGTCAAAAAGTGGTGCGGTAGCCAATTCTGCCGACGATTTCGCGATGCGCATGGCGATTTTTTTCTCGCTTTCGGTAGAGCGTTCCTTCAAACGGCGCTTGAGT
>JBCNQO010000313.1:0-3633 GCA_039592825.1 Flavobacterium sp. | reverse complement strand
CGAGCATCTAGCGTTGGCGTTTGATAGGACCAGAAGTGATGTCCTCGATTTCCTGTTTGGTTTTTTCGAGATCTTCAGTATTGCTCATAAGGCTTTCTTTGGCCTTGTCGATTTCGGAAGTGATGCTGTTTTTCACATCAAAAAGAGAGCTGTCGAGACCGTTGGATTCGGCTCCTTTCTGGATTTCGCTCTTGATCTCGTTGGTCGCATCTTTCAACTGACGCATTCCTTTTCCCAAAGCGCGCGCCATTTCTGGAATTTTGTCCGATCCGAACAACATCAGAACGATAAAAAGGATAAAAATCAACTCGCCTCCGCCTATTCCGAACATGGTAAATGGTTTAATGTTTTACAAAGGTACGAAGTTGAGCGCCTTTGCGGTTTTGATTAACAAAAATTTCCGTCAGTCGAACTTCGATTTCACGGCTTCTTTCGGCCAGGTATTATTCGTAAGGTCGATATCTGCAGTTTCTTCTTTCGGATCGAGCTGAATTTTCGCGACCGGCTTTTTCGTGGCGAAAACCCTCACGGCTTCGGCGTCGTTCTTTCTCCAGATCTGAGCCGGGAAAGTGTGTGTGTCCGAAGTTCCGTCTGTGTAAACAAGTTCGACGATAATCGGCATGACCAAACCGCCTGGCTTGTTGAAAGTGACTTCGTAGAAATACTCCGGATTGTCAAGTTTCGCGCGTTGTTCGGCCGTAAAATTCGACTCAAGATATTCATTCAAAGGCTGGACATCTTTCGGATTGAACGCCTTTTTGAGTTCCGGTTTGTAATTTGCGTCGCCCTCGGCCACCATATAAACCAATGGGCCAGACATGCTTCTGCGGTTTCTGCGATCGACTTCCGGCTTGTCGAAATCTTTGGGTTTTTCGCCAGAAACGTAGTATTGTTTGACTTCCTTGATTCCGATATCGGTGTAATCTGTAGTGAAAAACCAACCTCTCCAGAACCAATCGAGATCTGTCCCGGACGCGTCTTCCATCGTACGGAAGAAATCGTCTGGCGTAGGATGCTTGAATTTCCAACGGTTCGCGTAAGTCTTGAAAGCGTAATCGAACAGATCGTGCCCGAGAATTGTCTCTCTCAAAATATTCAAACCAGTCGCCGGCTTGGCATAAGCGTTGTTTCCGAACTGTTTGATGCTTTCGGAATTGGTCATGATCGGCTCGAGGCCAGATTGCGCGCCACTCATATAAGGCACGATTTTCTTGGCCGGACCGCGATTCGACGGGAAATTCGGATCAAAAGATTGTTCCGCCAAATATTCCATAAACGTGTTCAGACCTTCGTCCATCCACGTCCACTGACGCTCGTCTGAATTCACGATCATCGGGAAAAAGTTGTGCCCGACCTCGTGAATGATTACGCCCAACATGCCGTACTTGACGCGATCTGTGTATTTGCCATCTTCATCCGGACGCCCGAAATTCCAGCAAATCATAGGATATTCCATACCTTGATCCTGAGCATTCACAGAAATCGCCTTCGGATAAGGATAATCGAAAGTATATTTTGAATACGACTTCAGAGTGTGAGCCACGGCGCGGGTCGAATATTCTTCCCAAAGCGGGTTGCCTTCTTTCGGATAAAGCGATTCGGCCATAACCGTTCTATCGCCGAATTTCACGGCCATCATGTCGCAAATGAACTTTCTCGAAGTCGAGATTCCAAAGTCGCGCACGCTTTCGGCCTTGAACTTCCAGGTTTTTTTCTTGTCTGAAAAACCTTTCTCTATTTGGGTCGCTTCGGCTTGCGTTCTGATGATCACGGGCTTGTCGAACGACTTGGTCGCGAGCTCGTAACGCTTGAGTTCTTCTGCCGAATAAACGTCTTTGCGGTTTTGCAAAACGCCTGTCGCATCCAAAAAGTGATCCGCCGGAACCGTGATATTCACCTCGAAATCTCCAAACGGAAGCGCAAATTCTCCCGAACCCCAGAACTGCATATTCTGCCAGCCTTCCACATCATTGTAGACGGCCATTCGCGGATAAAACTGCGCCAGAACGTACAATTTATTGTTGTCGGCAAACGGTTCGTAACCCGAGCGCCCGCCGTCTTTCATGTAATTGTTGATGTTGTACCACCATTTTATCGAAAACGAAATTTTCTCTCCGTGCTTCAAAGGCTTGTCGAGATCAATGCGCATCATGGTTTGGTTCACCGTGTATTTCATAGGATTTCCCTTGGAATCCTTGATGTATTCGATCTTAAAACCACCATCAAATTTTTCCTCGAGATATTTTCTGGAGAATCCCGAAACAGAAATCGCCTTGTCAGCTTTCGTGCTTTCCTGAAGCGGGCTCAAAGACGTTCTCGCAGCCTGGTTCTGGTCGAGTTGCATCCACAGATATTCCAGCGATTCCTGGGCGTTGTTGTGATAAGTCACGGTTTCTGTCCCGAACAATTTCGCGTTCTTGTCGTCGAGTTCCAAATCCATTTTGTAATCGGCTTTTTGCTGATAATACGCCGGACCTGGTGCGCCCGCAGCCGTTCGATACATATTCGGAGTAGCGAGCAGATCATACATCTGACGGAATTTGTTCTCGTCTTTATGGCCTTGTTCCTTGGCTTTCGGAGCTTCCTGGGCAAACGTCGCCACGGCCGAAAGCAATAGTAGACTGGTGATTTTTTTCATGGGATGCAAAAACGGCAATTTAAGTCTTTTCTGTCAGAAATTGAGCTTTCCCGACGGTTCATCGAGCGTGAGCAGCAAAGTTTGTTTGTTGCCGCCAACGTTCGTTTGTATGATATTTTGCTGATCGGTTACAAAATCGAACAGGATTTTATTGGTGACTTGCAGCGATTTGATCTGAGGAACGTCGGTTATCCGAAAGTAAGCAACCATCACATTTTCCTCGATTTCGAAACTGCGATAGTCGAAAACTTGCGCTTTGCCGTTGTTGATTCCGATCCTGAAGTTGTCCGACACATATTTCTTGAACGCCTCGACCTCATCGGCCGAAACATTCTTGTCGCCAAAATGGAACCTTTTCTTGAACTTCTTCTCGAGAGCGTTGTTCAGATCGTCCACAAAAATCCTCGAAGTGATCTGCAGCATTTTCTTGTCCGAAGCATAATTCACCTGATAAATCCCAACGTAGAATTTGTGCGCAAAAGAAGAAACGGCCAGCGCCATAACGATCAGAAAACCAAAAATCCCGAGTTTTTTCATTTGGCAAAATTACGGTTTCCCTTCCGATTCGCTTTCTTCCTTGGCAATCAATTCGAGATAAGTCAGTGCCAACTGCGATATCCGGCTTAGCAAGCTACCTTTATTTTTTTCGTTCAAGGCCGCCTGGACTTCTTCGTCTTCGATACAGAAATACTGGAAACCCTTCACATAATCTGCCGGAATCCGCAAACGTTGCGTATAAACCGATTCCTCAAACTGGTATTCCAGACGCGACAGCAAGGCTTCATTCTTTTCGACTTTAATCTGTTTGCGCAACATCTTGAACTGGCCCGAAACGAGATTCGAAGCAAGACTGGCTGCCGATCCTGAAACCGCAGTAGCCATTTTGCGTTCTTGTGGAGTATACTTTTTTTGGCCTTTTTCGACCAGACCCAAATCTTCGGGATTCATTTTTTTGTTGCCGACGTTCACCTCATCCAACTGAACCGCTTTCGGGA
>JBCNQO010000312.1:0-3641 GCA_039592825.1 Flavobacterium sp. | reverse complement strand
CTTTGATCCAATGCTTTGCAGTCTTCAAAGAAATCAACAGCCGCTGGAACTACGTTTCCGATCCTAAAGGACGCGAGTACATTGCTACGGCGTCGGAGTCTGTAAAACTGCTTTCGGGAGATTGCGACGACCATTCGATCATGATGGCGGCCTGCGTCAAATCTATCGGCGGAACACCGAGATTGATTCACACCGGCGGTCACATTTACCCTGAAATCCTTATCGGGAACAAGAACGATCTGGAAACGATCAACTATCTTATAAAAAAGGTTTTGTTCGTCAAAGAGGCCAAAGACAAGACGATCCATTACCATATAGACGAGCGCGGCCAGGTTTGGCTGAATCTCGATTATACGGCAAAATATCCCGGCGGGCCTTTTATGCATGAGGAAATTTTGGGCGCTTTGACGCTTGATTAGCGAAGTTTCTAACTTCGCGGTTTGTGTGGTCGAGTCTGTGACTCGAGAAACTCAGGTACTTCGAACTTCAGCACTTTAGCACTTTTTATAAGAAGCCAATCCGGCTGTCCGCTATTAGCTTTCTTGAAAATGCCTGGTTTTGTAACGCGCGCCAAGAGCTTCCTTTGGTCGCTTTGGCGCGCGAACAAAACCAAGTCGTTTCCTGCAAAAGGCTAGCCGCTGCCATCCGGGCTAGATGCGTTTCCAAAATAACATCAGGCGAACTCGATCACTCCGGCACTCAGGAACTTTGCACTCAGGCACTTTTTCCCTATCTTCGCCCCAAATCCCAGCTCATGAAAAAGCTCCTAATCGCCTGCCTGCTAGTTTCTGCCGCAACTTTCGCCCAGGAAGCCGAAAACGACAACAAAGGTGTGGTCGCCTCCAAAAAGAACGAGTTCCGTATCGATGCCCTTTCGCTTATCGCCTACGGAAAAGCCAATATTTCGTACGAACGTTTTTCGGACTCTAAATGGTCATATGGGCTGACCGGAAGTTTTACCGTGGGCGACAAATTCGAGAAGGATTTCGACGAAGGCTATCGCAGCACGCTTCCCAAATACGAGGTAATTCCTTACATCCGTTACAAAATGTCGAACAGCGACGCCCACT
The DNA here is from genome assembly GCA_039592825.1 of Flavobacterium sp. Lineage (GTDB taxonomy): Bacteria > Bacteroidota > Bacteroidia > Flavobacteriales > Flavobacteriaceae > Flavobacterium. The sequence continues at coordinate 2,571 of JBCNQO010000312.1, read as the reverse complement.
ATTATTTCGTGGAAGGTTTCGTTTCGGCCAACGGAGGTGATTTTCGCGAAATTATCCGCATAGAGAACGGCACAGACGCTTTTTACAAGATATCGAAAGAAGGGTATTTTTCTGTCGCTCCGGGCGCAAGTGTTGGCTACAAAGTCTATTTTGCCCAATCGGTAGCGCTTGAATTCCTTGTCGGAGCCGGTTTCAACATTCTAGAGACCGACAAAAGTCCAGACGTGATTTCGCGCATCGGCCTAAACCTCGGTTACAGATTCTAAAAAATTGCATCCCATGAAAAAGTTCACTTATATAGCACTCGCCTTTTCGGCACTTTTCCTTTCCGCTTGCGACGACGAAGACGGATTCTACAACGAGAAATACGCCAACACGGGCGAACTCGTCACGATCGATATCCAACCGGCATATTCGGTAGGAGAGTTACTTTACGTCGAAGCCGATTTCGGAAGGAATCTGCCCGAAGAAGGATTTCCGCAATTGCTGGACATTTATGAAACCACCAGCGGCGCTCCGGGATTCGTTTTTTCGTACATTCTGGAAAAAGAGACTTCCGCAGGCGTTTGGCAAGCGGTGTCAATCAACTCCAACCAGCTCGTTATAGGTGCAGGATCGGCTCAGGCTTCGAGTTACGTTTTGGGAACGGCAGCTTACAATCCCGTCGATGAAACTTACGAATACAGCGTGGGTTATCCGCTCACTTCGGCAGGAAACTACCGTTTGAGTTTCGGGGTGAACAGCGATTCCAGAAACAAGATCGAGTTGCGCTCCAGAACTCAGGGCAACAATCTTTTCCTGAATCTGATCTCGAGCACGACCCAATTGGACGGAAGCGGTTTCTACACTTTTACCGTGAACTAGATCACCACTCGATCTCGGGTAGTCCTTTCGATTTTAGGTAAGCGTTGGCCTGGCTGAAATGCCTGTTTCCAAACCATTTGCCTTGATTGGCGCTCATAGGCGACGGATGTCCCGATTTGAGAACGAGGTGTTTCGAAGCGTCTATGTTTTTGCCTTTCTGTTGGGCGTAACTTCCCCATAAAAGGAAAACAACATTTTGCTTATCGTCCGAAACGCGCTGGATTACGGCGTCGGTGAAAGTTTCCCAACCTTGTCTTTGATGGCTTCCGGGTTCGGCCTGCCTAACGGTAAGTGTCGCGTTCAAAAGCAGCACGCCTTGGTCTGCCCAACGCTCGAGGTTTCCGCTTGAGGGATACGGTTTTCCCAAATCACTCTGGATTTCCTTGAAGATGTTCACCAGTGACGGCGGAATCTTGATGTTGTCGGCAACCGAGAAGCAAAGTCCGTTCGCCTGACCCAATCCGTGGTAAGGATCCTGGCCGATGATCACGACTTTCACCTTGTCGAAAGGGCAACGGTCAAAAGCCGAAAAGATTTGAGGTCCGGGAGGAAAACAGATCTTGCCGTGTTTGGAGTCGTATTCCGAAGCCACGAACTCGCGAAGTTTCTGGAAATACGGTTTTTCGAATTCCGATTGAAGTTCCTTTTGCCAGCTTTCGTCCAATTTCATTTGTGAGGATTTTTCCCAAAGATACAATGAGGCAATCTTCCCAAACCCATCCACAACCGCCAATTTTTAGGTAAATTTGCAAACCAGTTTAAAGTAAAATGATTATCCAAGATAGAACGCTGCAAGACCTGCAGTTTCCCACCATATTAGAAACCATTTCCGAATCCTGCATCACCGATCTCGGCAAGGAAAAAGCACTTGCCATAAAACCGTTCCGCGACAAGGAAGTCTTGATGGACGCGCTTTCGCAGACATCGGAATACGTTTCCTCATTCCAGAACAACAACGCTTTGCCCAACCACGGCTTCGAGTCGATCACCAACGAGATCAAGTTTCTGGCCATCGAGGACAGTTTTCTCGACGCTCCGGCATTCCGTAAAATCGCGAACATTTCCGAGACTTCGAACACTTTGATCCAATTCCTCAAGAAGTTCGACGACTATTACCCGAAGCTTTACAAACGCGCACAGGAAGTCGAATTCACGAAAGACATCATCTCGAAAATCGACGCTATCGTAGACAAATATGGCGAAATCAAGGACGACGCCTCTTTCGATCTGGCCGCGATAAGAAGTCAGATGAACATGATTCGCGTCAAGGTGAACCAGAGTTTCGGACAGGCTTTGACGCATTACAACTCACTCGGTTATCTCGACGACATACGCGAAAGCATAGTCGAGAACCGACGCGTTCTTGCCGTTCTGGCCATGTACAGACGAAAAGTGAAAGGGTCGATTCTCGGGAGTTCCAAGACCGGAAGTATCGCATTCATCGAACCCGAGGCTACGTTGAAATTCTCTCGCGAACTCGCCAATCTCGAGTATGAGGAAAAGCGCGAGATCGAGAAGATTCTCAGGAAATTGTCAGCCGACATTCGTCCGTTTGTAGAAACCTTGACGCAGTATCAGGATTTTCTTTCCGATGCGGATGTGGTGCACGCCAAGGCAAAATACGCCCAAAGAATTAACGGTCTGCTTCCGAATATCACCAACGAAAGACGGCTTTTCTTCCGCGAGGCCTTCCATCCTATTCTGTAT
>JBCNQO010000311.1:0-3651 GCA_039592825.1 Flavobacterium sp. | reverse complement strand
GCCTGAGAAAAGCTTTGTCAATCCATTACTGCAGAAAGGTAAAGAATCAAAATAAACGGAGGTAGCAAGACCAAACCCAAAAACTTAAAATAATCGCGACGCGACTCACCAGCGGTAATCACTATTTTGAACAATAGCACCAACGCATACGCAACGATCATCAAAAGCGTTAACATGATCAGTCCACCATTTGCTAAACCACAGGAATTAGGTGAAGCGGCTTCGCCCGATTTAAACCAATACACAAAAAATCACCACCAGAAAAAGTAAAACCCCAGAAAAATTGTTGAGTAACTATGGTTCTTGAATAAGTTCATTTGTCCTGTTTTTAGAATTATAGGATCTCTAATTTTCGTCAGTCAATACTTTCAAAAAACCCGCCATTGTCTTTATTCTGATCATTCAAAACTCTTGGAAACCAACTTCCATTTTGCAGATTTTGGATCGTACTGATAAACCTGCTTGCACATTTGGTAGGCGTTTGCGTGAACCAACGTCGTAAGCCGTTTCTTTTTGGCGTCGACTTTTAGCGGAAAGAACTCCATTGTATCGGTCAGGAATTTGTCGCTGTGGAATTTTTTGTCTGCCGATTGCACGTAAAATTCGTAAAGCGGCCCGCCGTTTCCGCCTTTGTCGCGTTTGAGCGCAAAATCTTCCCGCCCGTCGAAATTGAAGTCGGCTACGATAAGATTGCCCGAATCATTTTCGCCTCCAGACGGCAAATCGTCGTTCACGTTTGTGGTGTAAGACCTCACGGAATTGCAAGCCGAAAATGAGTCGGCGTAAAAACCTTCGCCTTTGATAGTGACCGTCTGGATATTCCCGCGTTGCGATTTGTCGATGATGTCGACCGAAATCGTAGAGATACCAGACTTTTCGTCGTAAACCAATCGCGTCCTGAAATCGAATCTGACGGAAAGATTTTCATGAACACACTCTTGCGCCCGCAAACCGAAAGTCGCCAGAAAAAGAACCGCTACCGAAAGTCTCGAAATCCTCATCTTTTCGCGCGTCTGACGAATGCCTGAATGACAATTACAATCAAAAGAAACAATCCGACAGCACAGCCAAAAACCGCGACGTTAACAGATTCTACTCTGCCCGATGACAACGTCGTTGTCGAACTCCAGTTCACCACGCGAACCGCGACAGCGATCAGCAGCCAACTCAACAAAAAGTTGCCAAGTGAGACCAAGACGAATCGTTTTCGCGAAATGTCGAGCCGTCCCAGATACAACTGCAAAACGAGCGGGATGACGAGAAAAAGCGATGCGATGGCGGCCATTATTTGACGAGTTTTACCAGATTGAGTTCGTTCGTGATTATATCGACTTGTTCTTTGGTTAGCGATTTCTCCACCGCTTTGGCGTTTTGGACGGCCTGCTCCTCGTTTCTGGCGCCGACCAACGCAATCGTGATTCCGGGTTGTTCCAATGTCCAGAGCAAAACCAATTGGCCAATTGACAAGTCTTTTTCGTCGGCTATGGGCTTTATTTTTTGCAGGAATTGGTTGATGCTTGAAATATTCTCGTCCTTGAACTGCCACAAGTTCTTGCGGTGATCGCCTTCGTTGTAGGTTTGTCCAGGTTTCATTTTTCCGGTCAAAAGGCCGCGATCCATTGGGCTGTAGGCGAGAATTCCCTTTTGGTTTTCAAGGCAATATGGAATCATTTCTTTCTCGATCTCGCGTCTGGTCATGGAATACGGAACCTGGTTCGACGTCAGATTCACATACTTCTCGGCCTCTTTCATTTGAGAAACGTTGTAATTACAAACGCCGGCGTAACGGATTTTTCCGTCCTTGATGAGTTTTTCGACCGCCGTAAAAGTTTCCTCGATAGGGGTTGTGGAATCGGGCCAGTGGATCTGGTAAAGGTCGATGTAATCTGTTCTGAGGCGGCGCAAACTGTCTTCGCATTCCTTAATGACACTTTCGGCACCGGCGTATTTGTACACGTCTATGTCTTTGCCCTGGTTGTTTTGCGAGTGCATGGCAAAATCGCCTTTGGCCAGATCCCAGCGCATGCCGAATTTAGTCAGGATGTGGACTTTGTCTCTTGGAATTGTCATCAAAGCCTCACCGACGATTTCCTCACTCGCGCCCTGACCGTAAATCGGGGCCGTGTCGATGGCATTTACGCCGTGTTCGATCGAGGCTTCTATGGCGCGGATCGCGTCGTTGGATTCGTTTCCGCCCCACATCCAGCCGCCGGCCGCCCAGGCTCCGAAAGTGATTGTAGATAGGTTAAGGTCTGTGTTTCCTAGTTTTCTGTATTGCATCTTGAGTTCCTGAGTGCAAAGTTCCTGAGTGCCGGAGTTTCCTGGGACGCGACTTTGCGTTATACGAAAGTTTGTTGTTGTCCTTCAAATTTACGGCTTGATGGTGATTGGCGGAAATATTTCTGGGATTTTGATTGGTGGAATTTGCGTGAGGGATACCGGCATTGTCTGAGCTCACGGCTTTGCGGATAGCAAAAGACGTAGCGAGTGCCTGTAGCCCGACGGCGGCTCCGAGCTTAGTCGAGGAGCCAAAAAATGGTTCTTCAACTAAATTTTGTAAACTGAAAAACGGCCGCCGGCACGCCCAAAAAACAATGTTGCCGTAAAACAAAAAAGCCATGGAAAACCACGGCCGTTTTTTGATTTTGCCCGATTTCGCGACATCGGGTGATGATGGTTGGAACTCACTTCAGGACCAAAGCCGACTGGTTTTGCAGAATGACCATCTGTGCCTGGATCAGGTCGTTTATGGCTGTTGCGACTTTTGATTTTTCCAGATCTGAAACACTTGTGATCGGCATTTGTCCGGCTTGCAGTGATTGGTTGTAAGCCTGGATCTTGTTTTGGATTTGGGAGACTTTCGTCTCGATTTCGGGATTTCTGGCGATGTAGTCGTTGGCGTCCATTTCGGAAATCTGTTGTCCCGATTGCAGTTTTGCGTTTCCGATCTCGCTTGTGATCAGGAACGTTTTCACCGATTGGCATTCCTGGAAAATGTCGGTTCCAGCCGTGTTCGTGCTGGTTTTGGACAACAGGAACGCAGTCTGTTTTTGCTGTTCCGACAAGATTTGCTCGTTCCGGAGCACGTTTTGGGCCGTTTGTCTCTGGAACTCTTCAGTGGCCCGGTTGGAACGGATCAAAGTCAGCATCAAAGCGCATCCGAAGAAGATAAAAACCGAAGAAACAATGGTGTTCACTTTGGTTTCAGCATTGCGGATTCCGGTAAAAAAGTAAACCGGAAGAAACACCAGAAGCATCGTTCCCAAAGCGATCGAACCGACCATATTCGCGTAAGACCAATGCATGATTTTCATGAGTACGCTAAGGCTGATAAGAATTCCGGCCAAAGTTCCGATCCCGACGATGGCCTTGTCCCGACCCGGACTTTTCTCGCGAATCCGTAAAATGAACATAAGCGGAAGGAAAACGAACGATAGCGAAATCACGCCCAAAACGATGAGCAGACTCGCGCCCGGCATGTGGTTGAACTTGAACAAAAGTCCGGCTGTCATGGACGCGACCGAGATTGCGCCTGTGGCCAACATTATTTTTTTCATGGCATAATAGTGTTTAAAGGTTAGTAAAGCGATGGCTTCCTGTTCGATCTCGCCGAGTTCTTTCACATAGAAAGTCTTGATGCGTTCGGCGTAG
>JBCNQO010000310.1:0-3651 GCA_039592825.1 Flavobacterium sp. | reverse complement strand
TTTTTTTGTTGGACCACGCGCCGCCATGATCACGCCCTGGAGCACGAATGCCGTAGAGATCACCCAGAATATGGGTATCGAAGGCATTATCCGCATCGAGGAATTCTACAAAGTCGACGAAAGTTTTACGGGATTCGACCCTATGCTTTCGCAGAAATACGGCGAACTGAACCAGGAAATCTTCACGATCAACATCAAGCCGGAGCCGATTCTCGAAATCGACGACATCGCGGCCTATAACAAACAGGAAGGTTTGGCCTTGAGCGACGAAGAAGTGCAGTATTTAGCCGATTTGTCTGATAAGCTCGGACGAAAGTTGACCGATTCTGAAGTTTTCGGATTCTCTCAAGTCAATTCGGAACACTGCCGACACAAGATCTTCAACGGCACTTTCGTGATCGACGGAGAAGAAAAACCAACTTCATTGTTCAAGCTGATCAAGAAAACGTCGGCCGAAAATCCCGGCGATATCGTCTCGGCCTACAAAGACAACGTGGCTTTCATCAAAGGCCCGAAAGTCACGCAGTTTGCGCCAAAGTCGGCAGACAAACCTGACTTTTACTCCGAAAAAGATTTCGAATCGGTAATCTCATTGAAGGCCGAAACACATAACTTCCCAACAACTGTCGAGCCTTTCAACGGAGCGGCGACGGGTTCGGGCGGTGAAATCCGCGACCGTTTGGCGGGCGGACAAGGTTCGTTGCCGTTGGCCGGAACCGCGGTTTACATGACTTCGTATTCACGTTTGTCAGAAGATAGGAATTGGGAAAACGGAATGGCCGAGAGAAAATGGCTGTACCAAACGCCAATGGACATTCTCATCAAAGCTTCGAACGGCGCTTCCGATTTCGGGAACAAGTTCGGGCAGCCTTTGATCACGGGTTCTTTGCTCACTTTCGAGCACGAGGAACACGACCGCAAACTCGGTTTCGACAAAGTCATCATGTTGGCCGGCGGAATCGGTTATGGTAAAGCCGACCAATCGATCAAGCAAAAACCCAAAGAAGGCGATAAAGTCGTGGTTCTCGGCGGTGAAAACTATAGAATCGGAATGGGCGGAGCCGCGGTTTCGAGTGCCGATACGCGGGCTTTTGGTTCGGGAATCGACCTGAATGCGATCCAGCGTTCGACCCCGGAAATGCAGAAACGCGCCGCCAACGCCATCCGCGGATTGGTGGAAAGCGACCACAACCCTATCGTTTCCATTCACGATCACGGCGCGGGCGGTCACTTGAACTGTCTTTCGGAACTCGTTGAGGAAACCGGCGGAAAGATCAACCTTGACGCTTTGCCTGTGGGCGATCCGACATTATCCGCAAAAGAAATCATCGGGAATGAATCCCAGGAAAGAATGGGCTTGGTCATTGGCGAAAAAGACGTGGAATTCCTACAGAAAGTCGCCGATCGCGAGCGTTCGCCAATGTACGAAGTTGGTGATATCCTAAACAACCACAGATTTACTTTCGAGTCGGAGAAAACCGGCGCCAAGCCAATGGATTTCGCTATTGCGGACATGTTCGGCGCTTCCCCTAAAACGATCATGAACGACGTAACTGTCGATCGTCAATACAAAAAAGCAGATTATTCGGCATCTGATTTCAAGACGTATCTCGAGGCTGTTTTGCAACTCGAAGCCGTGGCTTGTAAAGACTGGCTCACGAACAAAGTCGACCGTTGCGTGGGCGGACGCGTGGCCAAACAGCAAACCGCCGGACCATTGCAGTTGCCGCTGAACAACGTAGGCGTAATGGCTTTGGATTTCAACGGGAAAGAAGGTATCGCAACCTCGATCGGGCACTCGCCTATCGCCGCAATCATCGACGCCGCAAAAGGAAGCCGCACCGCGATTGCCGAATCATTGTCGAACATCGTTTGGGCGCCAATCAAGAACGGTCTTTCGGGCGTTTCTTTGTCGGCGAACTGGATGTGGCCTTGCAAAAATGAGGGTGAAGACGCGCGTTTGTACGAAGCTGTCGAGGCATGTTCGAACTTTGCCATCGACTTGGGAATCAACATTCCGACTGGAAAAGATTCACTTTCGATGAAACAGAAATACGCCGACGGCGACGTGATTTCTCCGGGAACGGTGATCATTTCGGCTGCCGGAAACTGTACCGACATCACGAAAGTCGTGGAACCTGTTTTCCAGAAAAACGGTGGCGACATCTACTACATAAACCTTTCGAACGACGCTCACAAATTGGGCGGATCGTCTTTTGCCCAGATCCTGAACGTGATCGGAAGCGATGCTCCGGACGTGAAGAATCCGGCACAATTCAAGAAGACGTTCAACGTTTTGCAGCAATTGATCCTTGACGGAAAAATCGTTGCGGGCCACGACGTAGGAAGCGGCGGACTAGTCACGACCTTGCTCGAGATGTGTTTTGCAGACGTGAATCTGGGCGCGATGGTAGACTTTTCTTCGGTTAACGAAGGCGATTCCATCAAGCTTTTGTTTTCGGAAAACATCGGGATCGTATTCCAGGCCGATACATCGGTAGAAAAAACGTTCAAGTCTAACGGCATTGAGTTCTTCAAGATAGGAGAAGTTACCGAAGGCAGCCAATTGCACATCAAGAACGGAATGTTCGTCTACAACCTGAACATAGCCGAACTTCGCGACGTTTGGTACAAAACTTCTTACTTGCTCGACCAAAAACAATCGGGAGAGAAAAAGGCCAAAGAGCGTTTCGACAACTATAAGAACCAACCTTTGAAATTCGCGCTTCCGGGGCATTTCGATGGAAAAAAACCGGCAATCGATTCTTTGAAACCGCGTCCGAAAGCGGCCATCATCCGTGAGAAAGGTTCGAATTCCGAAAGGGAAATGGCCAACGCGATGTATTTGGCGGGCTTTGACGTGAAAGACGTCCACATGACCGACCTGATCTCGGGTCTCGAAACTTTGGAAGACATCCAATTCATTGGAGCTGTAGGTGGATTCTCGAATTCGGACGTGCTAGGATCGGCAAAAGGCTGGGCCGGCGCGTTCCTCTACAACGAAAAAGCCAAAACGGCACTCGAGAATTTCTTCAAAAGAGAAGACACTTTGTCGGTGGGAATCTGTAACGGTTGCCAATTGTTCGTCGAATTGGGATTGATCAATCCGGGTCACGAGAAAAAGCCGAAAATGGTGCACAACGATTCGGCCAAGCACGAAAGCGCGTTTACGTCGGTCAAGATCCAAAAGAACAACTCGGTGATGCTTTCGACTTTGGAAGGCAGCACATTAGGCGTCTGGATCTCTCACGGAGAAGGAAAATTCGACCTCCCATTGTCTGAAGAAAACTACGACATCGTGGCCAAATACGGTTACGAAGGTTATCCGGCGAACCCGAACGGCTCGCATTACGACGTGGCCATGATGTGCGATACGACCGGACGCCATTTGGTGACAATGCCTCACATCGAGCGCTCGATCTTCCAATGGAACTGGGCCAATTATCCGCAAGGACGCAAAGATGAGGTTTCGCCATGGGTAGAAGCTTTCGTGAACGCCAGAACTTGGATCGAGGCTCGTAAATAATTACGCCCTAAACATTTAACACCAAAAGGCTTTCGTATTCCGGAAGCCTTTTTACTTTTGCGCTTTCGTTGAAATGAAAGAAAACAGATTACAGAAACTAAACGAAATTTGGGCCACCGATCCTA
>JBCNQO010000031.1:0-8392 GCA_039592825.1 Flavobacterium sp. | reverse complement strand
CCTCAAGTTCATGATCAAGAGAAATCCGGAATGAACTGCGTTTTTACTTTGTGATTCCGGGATTTTCCACGCGTCTTTTAGGCTGGAATTCCCCGATTCAGATTCATAAACGATTCACGTGATTTTTCGTCAGACTTTGCTCTTTTCGAGAAATCCGCGTCCAAAAGAAAAACAAATCAATATGCCAATTTATCATAAACTCGGCGATTTTCCTCAAAAGCGTCACACGCAGTTCGAGAAGCCAAGTGGCGGTCTTTATTACGAGCAATTGTTCGGGACAGAAGGCTTTCACGGACATTCCTCGCTTTTGTACCACGTTCACCGTCCGACTCAGGTTAAAGAAATCCTGAAGTCGTATTCGGTAGAGCCCAAAATCGCCATCGACAAGAACATCAAATCTTTGCTCTTTAAAGGATTTGAGTTAAAACCGGCCGACGATTTTCTCGAAAGCCGCACCGATATGCTGGTCAATTCCGACTGCATCATCGGACTTGCCGCGCCAAGAAAGTCGCTTCGCGAGTATTTCTACAAAAACGCCGATAGCGACGAAATGCTGTTCATTCACAAAGGAAGCGGGAAACTGCGCACCATGATGGGCAACATCCAATTCGAATATGGCGATTATCTGATCATTCCTCGCGGGATGATTTACCAGATCGACTTCGAAACCGAAGACAACCGACTGTTCTACGTGGAATCGCACGCGCCTTTCTATACGCCAAAGCGCTACAAGAACGCGTCGGGGCAATTGCTGGAACATTCGCCGTTTTGCGAACGCGATTTCAAACTTCCGACCGAACTCGAAACGCACGACGAGAAAGGTGATTTCGTTATCAAGATCAAAAAGGAAGGCATGATGCATGAAATGGTTTATGCCACGCATCCGTTTGACGTAGTTGGTTGGGACGGCTACAATTTCCCTTACGGATTCTCGATCCACAACTTTGAGCCTATTACCGGGCGAGTGCATCAGCCGCCGCCGGTGCATCAGACTTTCGAGACTTCGACTTTCGTGGTTTGTTCGTTCTGTCCGCGTCTTTACGATTATCATCCAAAAGCGATTCCGGCACCTTACAACCACTCGAATATCGATTCCGATGAGGTTTTGTACTATGTAGACGGAGATTTCATGAGCCGCAACAATATCGAGCAAGGCCATATCACTTTGCATCCGAAAGGCATTCCGCACGGTCCGGCACCTGGCGCGATGGAGCGTTCGATAGGAAAAACCGTAACAGAAGAATTAGCCGTAATGGTAGACACGTTCAAACCGTTGAAAGTTACCCAAGCCGCAATGGGATTGGATGACGGACAATACTATAAATCCTGGGTAGAATAATATGTACAAAGAAAAATTGCCGAATGACCAATTGGCGTTGGTTTTTAGTATTGTCGGTCTAGTATTGTTCTTTTTGGGCTGCTGCTGTGGACTTTTCGCTATCGTGTCTTTGGGGTTGTCGATTACAGCTTTGATTATCGCGATTAACGGACTAAAGCTTTACAAAGCGAATCCCGAAGCGTATCTCGAGTCGAGCAGGAACAACGTCAATGCCGCCAAGATCATGGGAATCATTGGGATTGTGCTAAGTTCTTTGGTGCTATTAGGTCAGATTGCTTATTTCGCTATGATCGGATCGATGGCTTCGTCTGAAGATTGGGAACATTTTCTGGACGAATTCCAGAAGAACAATAGAAAGTTCGAGCGCACTTACGACGAAACAGACACGATCTACACAGATATGCCTGTAGACACGGTCGCCACCGACACAATTACATTTGAATAAAAATACAAACACATCATGTCTAAAGAAATAAAATCGGTCGAATACGGCCTTGAAAAAATATTTGAGGGCGCGCAGGATTTCTTGCCGCTATTGGGAACAGATTACGTGGAGCTTTACGTGGGTAACGCCAAGCAAGCTGCACATTATTACAAAACGGCTTTCGGTTTTCAGTCTTTGGCTTACGCCGGATTGGAAACGGGAGTGAAAGACCGCGCGTCTTACGTTTTGCAACAAGGAAAAATCAGACTTGTCTTGACGACGCCTTTGACCAACGATTCGATCTTGAACGATCACCTGAAAAAACACGGAGACGCCGTAAAAGTGGCGGCTTTGTGGGTTGAAGACGCCAGAAGCGCATTTGAGGAAACTACAAAAAGAGGCGCAAAACCATTCATGGAGCCGACTGTCGAGAAAGACGAGTTCGGTGAAGTGGTTCGCTCTGGAATCTACACTTACGGAGAAACCGTGCACATGTTCGTAGAGCGCAAGAACTACAACGGACCATTTTTGCCGGGCTACGTAAAATGGGAATCGGACTACAACCCAACGCCAACCGGTCTGAAATACATCGACCACATGGTAGGAAACGTGGGCTGGAACGAGATGAACACTTGGGTAAAGTGGTACGAGGAAGTCATGGGATTCGTGAATTTCCTTTCGTTCGACGACAAGCAGATCAACACCGAATATTCGGCTTTGATGAGTAAAGTGATGTCAAACGGAAACGGTCGCATCAAATTCCCTATCAACGAGCCGGCCGAAGGAAAGAAAAAGTCGCAGATCGAGGAATATCTAGATTTCTACGGCGGACCTGGCATCCAACACATGGCAATCGCTACAGACGACATCTTGACGACCGTTACGCAATTGCGCGAAAGAGGCGTCGAGTTTCTATCTGCGCCTCCGGCCGAGTATTATGCCGATGTTCCAAACCGTCTTGGCGACCACATGAAGATGATGAAAGAAGATTTGAACGTGATCCAGAAACTTGCGATTTTGGTCGACGCCGATGAAGAAGGTTATTTGCTTCAGATTTTCACCAAACCGCTTCAGGATCGCCCGACGCTTTTCATCGAGATCATCCAGCGAATGGGAGCGAAAGGCTTTGGTGCCGGAAACTTCAAAGCGCTTTTTGAATCGATCGAAAGAGAGCAAGCCAAGCGCGGAACTCTTTAAAATAGAATCAATTACGATGAGAAATGCCTGCTTTTTGCGGGCATTTTTCGTTTTTTGGATGCAGAGATTTTACGTCAGAACTTAAAAAATCATTAGAATTCGCAAAATAGCCATTTACGAAAACGTTTTCATTGTAAATTTTGTGTTAAATCTGGTTTTTTAATTGGAATTCTTCAAAACCGACGTACCTTTGCATCGCATTCAGGGGGTGGTTTCCCTGTCTCGCAGTAAATTTTCATAATTATAGTTTTTTGGTTGGTTAATAGCATCAAGCCCGTGAGGAATTTCCTTACGGGTTTTTTGTTTTATCATTTTTTTTGGAACGGTAATTGTCTAGACGGCTGAAAAAAAAGCTATTTTTAGACTATGAAAAAGGTAATAGTATTCTTATTATTTGTTTTGACCGCCGGATTCACGACTCCCAGAGAAGACGCGTTCGGTGTGGGAGAATACTTCAAATTCCGCATTCACTACGGGCTTGTCAACGCGGGTTACGCCACGCTCGAAGTGTCCGAAGCCACCAAGAATGGAAAGAAGATGTTCCATTCTGTGGGAAAAGGCTGGACGGTCGGCATGTCGCGATTTTTCTTCAAGGTAGAAGACCAATACGAGAGCTATTTCGACAAAAATACTTGCGTTCCGGTGCAACACGTCCGTAAAATTGACGAAGGCGGTTACATCAGGAATTCCGAAGCGTTTTTCGATCAGGACGGCAATCGCGTGCTGGTCAAGGACTACAAGCGCAACAAGGAGAAAACTTACGTGATTCCAGACAAGACGCTAGATGCGGTTTCGATGTTCTATTACCTCAGAAACCATCCGAGCATCGACAAAATGACGATCGGTCAGGCGATCACGGTCGATATTTTTTTCGACGACGAGGTGATCAAGTTTAAGTTAAAATACATTGGTCAGGAAGATATATCGACTAAATTTGGGGTCGTTCCAACGATGATTTTCCGACCGCTCGTCCAGTCGGGCCGCGTTTTCAAAGAGGAAGAGAGCCTTACCGTCTGGATCTCAGACGATGACAACAAAATTCCGGTCCGCATCAAGGCAAGTTTGGCTGTCGGTTCCATCAAAGCAGATCTCGAAAGCTTCAAGGGACTCAAACATTCATTCAAAGTAAAAGCTAAACCCTGATGGCCGAACACAACATATCGGAAGAGATTCTTCATAACCTTGAGGAAAAATTCCGCGCCATTGACCAAAAGACCGAAACGCACCTCGAAGGATTGCTTTGGTCCAAACCCATAACTTACTGGGATTATATTCAAACCGATGCGCTGCTGAACCTTCAGATACAACGCACGACATTGCCGGATGAAATGGTTTTCATCATGTATCATCAGGTGAACGAGCTGCTTTTCAAGATGATTTTGTGGGAAATCGAGCAGGTTTGCCATTCCGAAAAACTTACTACAGCTTTTTTTACCGAAAGACTGATGCGGATCTCGCGCTATTTTGACCTTTTGACGAATTCGTTCGACATCATGGGCGACGGGATGGAAGTGGAGCAATACATGAAGTTCCGAAATACGCTAACGCCGGCCAGCGGATTCCAGTCGGCTCAATATCGACTGATCGAATTTGCATCGACCGATCTCATTAACCTTATCGACTACAGATTCCGCGCGACCATTGACAGAAATACGCCATATTCTCATGCTTTCGAGCATCTGTATTGGCAAGCCGCCGGAAAAGATTACCATACGGGCAGAAAATCTACGCTGCTCACCAATTTCGAGAAGAAATACAAAGACGAGTTCCTTCGTTTCATGGAGGAATACAACACCATAAACCTGTGGCGCAAATTCTCGGAACTTCCCGAAGAAGACCGCCAAAACCCCGAATTGAGACAAGCTATGCGCCATTACGACCACACGGTGAACGTGAAATGGGTCATGGGACATTTGAACGCCGCTCGAAAATATATAGATAGCGGAAAAGGAGACGGTGAAGCCACCGGAGGCAGCGACTGGAAAAAGTACATGCACCCGAAGTATCAGCGCCGTATTTTCTTCCCGGAACTCTGGAGCGAGGAAGAACTCAAGAATTGGGGTGAGGAAAAAAGTGTAACCGCGTAAAAATCAAGATTTGAAAAGACTGCCATTACTGATTTTGCCGGTATTTCTGTTGTTGTTTGCCTGTGGAAAATCCGAAGAAGAGAAAACTGCCAAAAAGCCTGTCGCCGAAAAGAAGATCGAAATCGTGGAATTTGGGTTCAAGCTCAACGATTTCGATGTGCTGAACGATACGGTCGTTTCTGGCGATACGTTCGGAAGCATCCTCGAAAAACAGAATTTCAATCCTTCACAGATCCACAATATTGTTGAACAGGTTCGCGATACTTTCGACGTAAGGAAAATCCGCGTCGGCAAACCTTATACGTTCCTCAGGACGAAAGACGCGTCCAAAAAAGCCCAGATTTTTATCTATCAACCTGACCGTTTGAGTTATTATGTGGTCGATTTGCGCGATTCTGTGGCGAAAGCTTACAAGAAAGTCCGTCCGATAAAAATAAAAAGACGCACGATTGCCGCCGAACTCAACGGTTCTTTGACCGAAGAACTCGAACGCCAAAAGGTCGATCCGGCTTTGGCCAACCAGATTTCTACGGTTTACGCTTGGTCAATCGACTTCTTTAAATTGCAGAAAGGCGACAAATTCGCGATCACTTTCACCGAAAGGTTCATAAACGATACGGTTTACGACGGTGTAGAAGATATGGAAGCCGCATTCTTCGAATACAAAGGCAAGCTCATTTACGCGTTTCCGTTCGTTCAGGATACGACTCGCGGCAGAGTCGCTTATTTTGATGAAGAAGGAAAAGTGCTTAAGAATTTCTTCCTCAAAGCGCCACTCAAATTCAGCCGAATTTCATCTCGTTTTTCAAGAAACCGATTCCATCCCGTACAACAAGTCTGGAAAGCGCACAAAGGCACAGATTACGCCGCGCCAACGGGAACGCCGATCATGACAACCGCGTCTGGAGTCGTGGAGCAAACCGGTTACACGACAGGAAACGGGAATTTCGTCAAAGTGAAACACAATGGCACTTACTCTACCCAATATTTGCACATGTCCAAAATTCTCGTGCGCCGCGGCCAGCGCGTTACGCAGGGCGATGTGATAGGACGCGTGGGAAGTACAGGATTGGCAACCGGCCCGCACGTTTGCTACAGGTTCTGGAAAAATGGCGTTCAGGTCGATCCGCTGGGATTGCGTTTGCCGAATGCCGAACCTATGGACAAAAAGTACAAAGCGCGTTTTATAGCCGAAATGACACCTTTGAAACGCGAACTCGACAGCGTTGCCGAAAGAAAATTCGGAAGTTTGACGAAAGGTTAACCCAATTCGGGTAAGGTTTGGGTCGAAATAGGCGCGATTTGGTTATTTTTGCGTGTCAAAAAAACGATTATGCCTTTACCAAAGATAAACCCAGAAACGACTGCCGCGTGGCAGGAACTATTGCAGCATCACGGACATTTGTGCCACATTCCTATGAAAAAGCTTTTCGAGGAAGATGCGCAAAGAGCCCAAAAATTCCACATTAGCTGGAGCGACTTTTTGGTCGATTATTCCAAGAACATCATCACTCAGGAAACGCTAGACTTGCTTTTGAAGCTCACCGAAGAAGTGCAGCTCAAAGGCGCGATGGCCAAGTATTTCAACGGAGACGCGATCAACGCCACAGAGAAACGCGCGGTTTTGCACACGGCTTTGAGAGCTCCGGAAAACGCCGACATCAAAGTCGATGGCGAAAACGTGATGCCCGAAGTTTACGCGGTAAAAAACAAGATCAAAGCTTTTACGTCTGAAGTGATTTCGGGAAGCCGCAAAGGTTTTACCGGAAAAGCGTTCACCGACGTCGTTAACATAGGAATCGGTGGTTCCGATTTGGGTCCGGCGATGGTTGTCGAGGCTTTGAAATTCTACAAGAATCAACTCAACGTTCATTTTGTTTCGAACGTAGACGGCGACCACGTGAACGAGGTGATCAAGAATCTCGATCCTGAAACGACTTTGTTCGTGGTGGTTTCCAAAACTTTCACGACTCAGGAAACCTTGAGCAATGCCGAGACGATCCGCGAATGGTTCTTGAAATCGGCTAAACAGGAAGACGTTGCCAAGCATTTTGTGGCGGTTTCTACCAATATCAAGAAAGTGACCGAATTCGGTATCGATCCGAACAATGTTTTCCCAATGTGGGATTGGGTTGGCGGCCGTTTCTCACTTTGGAGCGCCGTTGGTCTTTCGATTGCTTTGGCCGTAGGATTCGACAATTTCGACGACTTGCTAAAAGGTGCGCACGAAATGGACGAACATTTTAAGAACACCGAATTCTCCCAGAATATTCCGGTCGTACTCGCGCTTTTGAGCGTTTGGTACAACAATTTCTTCGGAAGCGAAACTGAAGCCTTGATTCCGTACACGCAATACCTGAACAGACTTGCGCCGTATCTGCAACAAGGCACGATGGAAAGCAACGGGAAATACGTCGATAGAAACGGAAATGTCGTGAATTACCAAACCGGAACCATCATTTGGGGCGAGCCAGGATCGAATTCACAGCACGCGTTTTTCCAATTGATTCACCAAGGGACGAAGTTGATTCCGACAGATTTCATCGGATTCGCCAAGCCATTGCACGGAAATTGGGATCACCACGACAAACTCATGTCGAACTTCTTTGCCCAGACCGAAGCGCTAATGAACGGCAAAACGGCGTCTCAGGTTCAAGCCGAATTCGACAAAATGGGCGTTCCGGACGAAGAAGCCAAGAAACTAAAACCTTTCAAGGTGTTCGAAGGAAACAAGCCGACAAACACGCTTTTGATCGACAAATTGACTCCAAAGTCGCTCGGTTCTTTGGTTGCGCTTTACGAGCACAAGATTTTCGTGCAAGGCGTGATCTGGAATATTTACAGCTATGACCAATGGGGCGTTGAACTCGGGAAACAGTTGGCCAACACGCTTCTGGACGAGATCAACTCCAAAAATGTGGGCGATCACGACAGTTCTACGAGCTTTTTGCTCAACTCTTTCCTGTCGAAAAAGTAATTTCAATCGATTCCATATAACAAGCCTCGCCCCAAAAGCGGGGCTTTTTTGCGCTTAAATTCCTATATTTGGTGTCCAAACAACGAAAAATTCGATGGACAAATTCGCTCATATTATTCAACAAGCGCACTCCGGTTGGGCTTATCTTACTTTGCTGGTTTTGGTTATCGCCGTGATAAATGGCATTTTCGGATTCACTTCAAACCGTGAATTCAAGGCATCAGACAAAAGAATCGCGCTTTTTGCCCTTATCGCCTCACACATCCAATTGGTGATCGGGCTTATCACTTATTTCACTTCGCCACTTGGTTTGGCCTCTTTCGGACAGATGAAAATTGCCGAATTGCGACTTACTTCACTCGAACATC
>JBCNQO010000309.1:0-3656 GCA_039592825.1 Flavobacterium sp. | reverse complement strand
AAAGGAAAATTCCAAATTCCAAAACCGAAGTCGTCAAGAAACGGGAGTTGGAAATGCAGAATTTGTTGAAGATTGGAATTTGGACAGGTTTGCGTGAGGGATGCTGGCGTTGTTTGAGCTCTTTTGCGAAGACATTTTTTCGACTTTCTATAGTGTTCATGCAAAAAGCGAGCGCCTGCAGCCCGACGGCGGCTCCTCGACTGCGCTCGGAGCCGAATCTGAAAAAAAGACCACATATCTTCAACTGAAACTTAGCCGCCGGCACGCCCAAAAAAAGAAAAAGTGCTAAAAGAAAGTTTCCGGCAAAACAGCATATTGCCTAAAGCTTACAGCCTAAAACGAGGTCAAATCAATATGTCGCTCTCCAAATCGCTCTTAGCAATCCCAAAATCAAAGCCAAGCCGGCTAACGAGTTCGATCACGAGATTTTTGTACCAGTTTTCGGACTTTGGGTGAATGTAGATTTTCTCGATCATCTGGCAAATGTCCACATCAATCTTTAGGCCGTTGTCGATTTTCATGTCGAACTCCGAAACATCTGTAATGATGCGCAATTCGCGTTCGTACTGGAAACTTTTGCGCTTGAAAAGGAACGGGAAAAACGCATTGTCGAACGGAATATATTCTTTCTTGTAGTCGATGTAATTCACCTCGCCAATGTATTGCTTGAACTGGCTTTCGGGTGAAACGGCTTGCTGTAAACGCCCAATCGTGGACTGAATTGCCAAACCTTCGTTGCTCTGGGTGAAAATCTGCCACATCGCAAACGATTCGTATTCGTTCAAATGCCAGCTCGAGATCACGACTTGCTCGCGGTGCTGTTTGTAATACTGCAAAAACTCGGGATTGTCGGCCGAGAGCTTCTTGATTTCCTCATAAGTCGGTTCCGAAAACGTGCCTTCGTATTGGTCTTCGAACTTGTCTGAACGCGACATGAACATCTTTCGCGAAAGCAGCAAATCGATGAGTTTGGACAAATCCATGTACTTCCAGACTATGGTTTCCGGGTCGGTTGGGAGTTTTATCTGGTGGTCGTGGATGTACATTTTAATTGACAATTGATAATTAACAATTAATAATTAAAAATGAATAATTGTGGTGTGCTTGGTTTTTGCCTTGACCAATGGCCATTTTCGGGCTTCCAATTATTAACTATTACCTTTTAATTATTAATTCAACTAAAGCTACGAAACTATTTTCTTGTGAATGTTAGCGAATGTTGCTGAATTTGTTACTTGATTCCCGTGCGTTTCTGCACTTCTTGCCAAGTGGGGTAAATGTTGTCGGTGAGAATTTTCGGCACGAAGTTTTCTCGTGGTGTTCCGTCAATATGATAAAGGCGTTCGGTTGGGATTTGGTAGCCGATTTTGGTTTCTGACAATTGGAAGTTCGAGATCGCGCCAATGAGTTTTCCCATTTCTGTTCCGATGATTTCTGCCGATTTCATCGCGTCGAAGCCGATTGCCATTCCTTCGCCCATGCTTCCCGTCCAATGCGAGACCAACACGTAGACTTTGCCCTTGTATTGGGATTTTCGGGGTGAAACGTATTCTACCCAGGAGCGTTTGGTGTCGAATTGTTTTTCGTCGAATTCGTGTTGTTGGTAAGGTTTTTTGACCGATGTGAATCTGCCCAGAATCGCTCTGGCAACGGTCGTGTTTCCGCCGGCGGGCGTTTCTGTTAGGTCGAGAATCAGGAATTTTGTGTTTGACAAATTTTCAAGAGCCGAATCGAATTGGGCAATCAAATCATTGTTCCAAAGCGAATTGTTGATCTTTATGTAGCCGACATTCGGTTTGAGCAGTTTGCTTTCGAGCAACGAATCGGTTTTGTCGCTTTTGAAATCGTCCGGAAAATAATCTTTGGACGAACCGTTTTCGAGAACCGAAATCTTTCGTGGCTTGTCGTGCGTTCCAGCAAACAGCATCGAGATGGCGTATTGCATCGCGTCTTGGTCGACGGCAACGGTTTTGGGAAAGAATTTCTCGAGTTGCGGACCGATTTCGAGATCGTTGAATTTCGAGATTTTCATTCCGATCTTGAGTCCGGATTTTTCGGCAGCGCTTCCTTTTCGCAAATCTTTTATCACGAAATCGTCACCCGATTTTTCAACCCAAATGTCCGACCCTGACGGAATGATGCGGTTCGACGAACTCAAATTCGTGTTCAGTGAAACGTGTCCGTTGTGGAATTCGTTGAGCATCGTTTCGAGTAGTCGCACAAAATCTTCACGCGATTTCACGTCCCGAACTTTGTCCTGATAGAAAGCTTTGGCCTTTTTGCAGTCGATTTTCTGTTGGTCGAGAAAGGCGTAATTGCCTTCGATGTCGCTCCAGAATTCGTCGAAATCTTTCTCGTATGGCGTCTGTGCAAAAGAAAGTCCGCAAATGAAAAATGACAAAAAAAGAAGTGCTTTTCTCACCGGATTTTACTCGAAAGATTGCATGTTCACGAGCTTTCTGTAAGTACCGTCTTTTGCGATAAGTTCTTCGTGCGTGCCTTGTTCCATGATCTTTCCTTTCTGCATCACGACGATTCGGTCGGCTTTCTGGATGGTTGAAAGTCTATGCGCGATCACAACCGAAGTGCGGTTCTGCATCATGT
The DNA here is from genome assembly GCA_039592825.1 of Flavobacterium sp. Taxonomy (GTDB): domain Bacteria; phylum Bacteroidota; class Bacteroidia; order Flavobacteriales; family Flavobacteriaceae; genus Flavobacterium. Next base: position 1,052 of record JBCNQO010000309.1, on the reverse strand, counting down.
TTTCCAACGCCTGTTGCACCAAACGCTCGCTTTCTGTATCGAGTGCCGACGTGGCTTCGTCGAGAATCATGATTGGCGGGTTTTTAAGAACGGCGCGCGCAATGCTCAAACGCTGTTTTTGTCCGCCCGAAAGTTTGTTACCGGCGTCACCGATGTTAGTCGAAATTCCGTCTGGTAAATCTTTCACGAATTCGTAGGCGTTGGCGACTTTAAGTGCCTCGATGACTTCTTCGTCTGTCGCATTCGGACGTCCCAAAGAAACATTGGCCTTTATAGTGTCATTAAACAGAATTGAATCTTGAGTCACGAGTCCGATAAGTCCTCGAAGCGATTGCATGTCAAGATCGCGAATGTCGGTTCCATCAACTAAAATTTCGCCACCGTCTACATCGTAAAAACGCGTGAGCAAATTGGCGATCGTACTTTTTCCGCTTCCCGATTGTCCTACCAAAGCGACGGTTTCGCCTTTTTTGACCGTGAGTGAAAAATCCCTTAAAACTTTGTCTTCGAGATAACCGAAAGTGATGTTTTGCAACTCGATACCAGATTCCAAAGTTTCCTTGTGAATCGCGCCTTCTTTGGTCGTGATCGGATTGTGTTCGTGCAAGATTTCGAGTACGCGATCGGCTGCCGCGGCGCCACGTTTTACGCCATAAGACGCTTTGGAAATCGCTTTTGCCGGCGTTAGGATGTTGTAGGCCAATCCCATGTAAGTGATGAACGAACTCGCGGCCAAAGTCTTGTCGACCAAAACCATTTGTCCGCCATAAATCAAAAGGAAAGCGATAACGGCGATTCCCATGAATTCGCTCAAAGGCGAGGCGAGATTCTGACGGTTTCCGATGCTGTTCGAAAGCCTGAAAAATCGGTCTGTCGATTTGCGGAAAGCGTCACCAAAGTGTTTTTCGGCATTGTACGATTTCACGACTTTGAGTCCGCCAAGGGTTTCTTCCAAAGTCGAAAGAAAAACGCCTTGTTCCTTTTGGGCATTCGACGATTTTTTCTTGAGCGATTTTCCGACAAGCGAAATGATGTAGCCAGAAACCGGGATA
>JBCNQO010000308.1:0-3666 GCA_039592825.1 Flavobacterium sp. | reverse complement strand
CATTCACCCAAAAACCGAAATACGGACAAAGCATTCAGGCGCAGATCGCCACCGAAAACATGTTGGGCGATACCTTAAAACTCAGTATCTGGGAACGCGACACCATGAAAGATTCCGGACACGACCCAAGCGGAAACGTGCGTCTTTGGTCTGGAACGGTTCAGGTCACTGAAACCGATGGCGTGGCCAAGAAGAACATATTGCTCACGCCAGCCATGATGACCGAAGCCAACAAAAGTTACTTTGAAGGTGGCGAACACGAATATTATATGGTCGTGCAGGCCGATAACACCAAATCGAAATATTCGTCCCAAACGCTTGCGGTGAACAACGAGATCGTGCTTAGTAAAACTTCTCGTCTTCCTGCAAAACCCGCTCCGTCAACCAATGAAACTTTGTCCCAATTGTGGGAACAGGCCAAGGTGAACGTACTTAATGCTTTGGGGATAAACGAAATGCCGGGAACGGGGCAAACTGCGACGACCGTGAACCAAAGCGGCCCAACCCAGAATTGCGGCCAGCGCTATTGCATCAAGATTGGAGACAAAAGCGAAGTGGTGCGCGAGCTCAACATAAGGCTTTCGGGCTTTGGCGGAAACGTGCCCACAGACGAATTCACGGCTAGAACCGAAACCACGATCAAGAACTTCCAGCGCGATTACATGAAGGTTTCGCCAACCGGAAAAGTTTGTGGCAACACGCTAAAGGCCATAGATGAATTCGGATCGAAATACAACTATACCTTCTCGCAAACGGCCTGTACTTGCGGCATTTGCACCGGATACGGAGACGGCAGCAACAAAGGCCAATACACAGGCGCGACGCATACCGAACCGTATCACAAATACGAATATCCGGGCATTCACCGCAGCATGTTCTGGGCGCTCAAGGCGCTGATGTTCTATATGGAAAAAGATGGTGGCACCTTTACGCTCAACAAGATCAGTTCGGGTTACCGCTGCCGCGAAGACAACAAGAAAAACGGACGCAGTTCTACCAACCACATGGGAAAAGCGCTCGATCTTCACTTCAACAAAAACGGCAACCGAACTCGCGCGGTGGCCGACATAGAAAAGATACGGGCGGACTTTTTCGTGAAGTATCTCGGGGCACAATACTCTTGGCCGGCCGCGAACAAATTCAGTCTGGAAACCACGGCTCAGGGCGCAAATACATGGGTGCATTATGACGTAAGGAGTTTCGAGGCGACTTATCTCGAAGACAAATATTTCACCAAGACCGACGCCGGCGTGAAAGGCGAACCCATGACAGCAGTCGCAGTGGCGAACAATCTCGTACAAACTTGCCAATGTCAGGGCGAAGGCAATAATGCGGCTGCCGAAAAACCTTTGGTGGCGGGCTGTTTCTGCAACACTGACCTTACCGAGGAAGTGCTCAAAGATTTGGGAATTTCTCAGGCAAGAGCCACGAAATATCTCGAGGATTTCAACAAGACGTGTACCGATTACTCGATAAACACTTGTTTGCGCAAATCGCATTTCCTGGCGCAGCTCATACACGAGTCGGGATCTTTCGTTTATACGGCCGAAACTGGCGTGGCCGATACAGCTTACGGTGGTTTCAAAGGTCGCGGCCTGATCCAGATTACTGGGGAAACGAATTACACCAATTACGGAACGTACGAAAGCCAGGATTTCACGTCTTCGCTCGAGAACAAGAAAAAGATAGAGGAATTGCCGTATTCGGTGCGTTCTGCGGGTTGGTATTGGACAGAACTCAAAAGCCTGAACGAAAACGCCGACGCCAACGACCTGATCTACATTACCAGAATCGTGAACGGCGGACTTAACGGCTACGATGACAGGCTCGATCACATCAAGAAAGCGTTCGAGAAAATCTACGGAATCTGCAAGAACGATTCGGGCAAGACCACAGATTTCCCGTTTGCCGACTCGAAAGCCTACAACGACAACCGCGGTTCGTTCGCGTGGGGATTGTGGCACGATCCGGGATTGGCCAAAACCGGTTGTACGAAAGACAAGGACAAAGCCATTGCGGGTTACGAGCGTTTTATTGCCCGAGTTCCGGACACTTATTCGGAGACGAATTGGTACAACATCAAGTCGATTGCAGCTTTCGCAGACCTGAAGTACACGCACAATGGGAACCAATACGTGAAAGTTTTGGCTGCGGCCAAGAAACGACTGGAAGCGCTAAAGAATCAGTAAGATGAGAACGGTTTTGGTTTTGGTTTGGATGATAGCGTCAGTGGGAACGGCAACCGCCAAAGGTTTGCGTTTACGGCCGATGCATCAGAAGTATACCGAAACCAAAGTAGATTCGGCTTTCTTCTCGGTCAAAAGCCTGTGCAATTTCTCGGTGGAATTCACTTCGGACAAAAAAGTGAAGGCGACATTGAACGGAAAAAGCTACATCGGAACGACGTCTGCCAACAAATTCACCAAAGGTTTCTACGATTTCACTGCCGACTCAAAAGTGATTTTCAGCTTTACGATGGATTCCGGAAAATTGCTCATTGCCAACCAACAATACCAATTCGGGTGCGAATCGGCCAAGATCATCGAACTTTCAAGATTGACGTCGAACGCCAATTTGACCAAGGATTTCGACGATTACGAAAAATTCAATGTTAACGTATGGCAAAATGTTTCGGCCGTTAACGACAAAGCGTATTATCTTGGGGAAATGAAGTTTTACGAAGCTTCGGCCGGCATTCTGGAAAAGATCGTAAGCAAAAATCCGGATAGAATCGTCGCATGGCTCAATCTGGGCGATTCGCTTTGGGAAACCAAAAAGTTCGATCGCGCGAAAGTAGCTTACCAGACTTATGTCCAACAAATGAAAAAACACAAAAAAGACGAATCCAAAATACCGCAACGCGTCCACCAAAGACTAAAACCATAACCATGATCACCAAAAAGATACTATTGGCTTCGCTCGTCATCGGGCAACTTTTTTTCGCTTCGTGTAAAAACGAGACCAAAACAGAAGTCGAAACCACGACCGTTTCCGAAGACACATTATCCGGATCCAAACCGACTCAAGATCCGGTAAACCCAGAAACGCCAATTGCCGACGACACTTACGAGAACGACAACGATAACGGCGGCGAGGCTTGTTTCGAGAAAAGCGATTTCAGCTTGCCTTATGACAAAACGCTCGATCCGGCCAAAGCCCAATACAAGATCTTGCCTTGCGAGGTTCAGGGCGTTGAGGAATTCTTGTGCAACAGCCGCGGCTTGCGCTACATCGCCTTGCCCAAATTCCAGGATGTGGACGTAGTGCTTGTTCCTATGGACTGCGGCGATTTCAACTATCGTTATTTCCTGCTGACGATCGTGCACAAAAGGGTTGTGGCCAGCCAATATGTAGAAGGCGAGTGGTACGAACCCGGAGACGAAGGTTACAAAGAGCTCACGAAGTTTTCGGTAGACAAAAACTACAAGATCAGCGTTACGACCAACAGCGTAGAAAACGGAAAAACGACCCTGAAAGAAAAACAGGTCTTTCAGTTACAGCCAGACGGAAAGCTCAAAAAAAGCTGACCAAACACAGAAGAATCCAAAAAAGCCTTATCAGACCGATAAGGTTTTTTTATGCCCGAAAGTTCCGAAAGACTGAAAATAGGGTAATGCCGTTCAACGAATTTCAGCCAAAACCATACGACTGTGTATCGAAAATGCC
>JBCNQO010000307.1:0-3673 GCA_039592825.1 Flavobacterium sp. | reverse complement strand
TAGACAGACAGTTGAAAAGGGTTGATTTCCCTACGTTCGGCAACCCGACAATTCCTGCTTTCATGGTGTTTTTATTTCAAAAAGTGCGCAAATATAAGCATATAATCGGGTCAAATCACAATTATATAAAACGCCCGAATAATTGTATAAGGCATCGGTAAACCATCGTCCTAACTTTGTAAACGTAAACAACAAAACACATCATGAAAACGACAATCCTTACGATAGCCGCGGCGATTTTCGCATTTTCGGCTCAAGCGCAACAAAAGCAAGTCCAGAAAGAATCCACAACTACAGTTACTACCGTAAAAGATTCTGACGGAGAAAGAAAACTCGTCAAAACAAACGAGCAAACCGCAACCCAGAACCTCGAGTTCCAGAACCCGGATTCCAAAGCGTTGAACAAAGATCTGGCCACAACGCCAACAGAAGTCACTTCAACCACAACAGTAACGTTGCCAGACGGAACGACCCGAGTCGTAGACGTCGACCGCTCGGCATATTACACATCTGGAGGTTCAAAATACCAGATGAAACTCGACAACGTCGGCTACACGATGGTAAGCGACAACAAAAAGTCTGGCGTACTTAGAAATGTGGGCACGAACAGCTACATCTATTCGTCCAAAGGCAAAACGTCACACGCCTATTTCGACAAGTCCGGAAACATGGTGATAAGCACTTACGACCCAAAATCCGACAAGGTCACGACCGAAACCTACACGAAGAATTAATTTTCTTAGCACTCCATATATACCACAAGAAATCCCGAGGGCACGCGCTTTCGGGATTTTTTTTGTGCCGGAGTGCCTGAGTGCCTGAGTGCCGAAGTGACATAGCAAACCTGCAACTGCTTCTGCAACTGCTACTTTTACAAGGGCGTGCCGGCGGCCGTCCATACAACAATAGTCGTACAAAAAAAAACATCTGTTTTCTATAAACTAAACCAAGAAGCCGCCGTCGGGCTGAACGGCACTCGCTTTTTTGCTGTCAAAAAATCGTTCGGAATCAAAAATCGTTCGGCAAAAAGAGCTTAAACAAAGCCGTCATCCCTCACGCAAGTGTCCGCAAGAAACAAAAAGTAACGACAAATTCGCGTTTCCGTTCATCGTCAGAAAGTCAAAAAAAAACCGCCCAAAAAAGACGGTTTTTACTTTATAAGATTCCAGATCCAAAGCGATAATCTGGCTCGGTTTCCCAACAAATTATCAATTATCAATTGTCAATTATCAATTACTCATTGTGTAAAAACGCCTGACGATTCAGCAAAGTCTCCTCGCTCTCGACATAATTGTCATCGGGCACGCAACAATCCACAGGACAAACCGCGGCACATTGCGGCTCTTCGTGGAAGCCTTTGCACTCGGTACATTTTCCTGGCACGATATAATAAATGTCGTCTGATATAGGCGTTTGGGCATCGTCGGCATCGACTTCTTCACCGCTCGGCAAAACGATCTTACCTCGCAACGCGGTTCCGTCTTTGTAACGCCAATCGTCGGCGCCCTCGTAAATTGCAGTATTCGGACATTCCGGCTCGCAAGCCCCGCAGTTGATGCATTCGTCTGTTATGATGATAGCCATCGGAAATGAGGAATTATAAATTATGGATTATTGATTGGCGCTTCCCTGAGCCTTATGCCCTGAACCTTGCACCAATTCACTACTTTTGTGCAAAATTACGCCAAAACTCGGTATACGCAAATCAATTATGACAGCTTTAAAGAAAAAGGACGCTTTCGTGAAACTCGGTGATTTCTTAAGGCAATTCACTGCCGATGAACCCGTTAGAAACGAATCGGTTTTGAATAATGACGAATTTTTCGACGCTTTCGCCCATTTGATCCTGCTTTCCCAATCGCACAACGGTTGGTACACGCCCGAACAAGTGCGTTTTTCGATCGCCGCCTGGGCCGAAGCTTTGACCGACGAAAACCTCACCGAATGGCTTTCCCGATACGAAATCCGCGAGGGCGAACCCAAAACCATCGGACTCATCCTGGCTGGAAACATTCCGCTTGTGGGCTTTCACGACTTTTTGAGCGTGCTGCTTTCGGGCAATAAGGCGCTTGTGAAACTCTCGTCGAACGACCAGAAACTGTTGCCTTTCCTGGCCAATTACCTCATTGCAGTCGCACCCGATTTCGCCGGTCTGATCGAATTCACCGAGTCGAAACTCGAAGGCTTCGACGCCGTGATCGCCACCGGAAGCAACAATACCGCGCGATATTTCGAGTATTATTTCAAGGATGTTCCTAGCATTATCCGCAAGAACCGCAACTCTGTGGCCATTCTCACGGGCAACGAATCTACTGCCGAACTCGAGGCTTTGGGCGAAGACATTTTCCGTTACTTTGGGCTCGGTTGCCGCAATGTCTCGAAACTTTTTGTTCCTGAAGGCTATGATTTTACGCGATTTTTCGAGGCGATGTTTGGCCAGCAGGACGTGATCCATTACGAGAAATACGCCAACAACTACGATTACAACAAGGCCGTTTTCTTGATGAGCAACTTCAAATTGCTCGACAACGGTTTTCTTACCATTAAGGAAGATTCGAGTTACGCTTCGCCCATTTCGAGCATTTTCTACGAATTCTACGACGATCTGCAACAAGTGAAATCTCGCGTTCTAGCCGATGCCGACCAGATCCAATGCGTGATTTCGTCTGGATTGACGCCAGAAAGTATCGCGTTTGGGCAGACACAAAAGCCTCAACTTTGGGATTATGCCGATAATGTCGATACGATGGAATTCCTTACAAGGCTCTAATTCATTGGAATTATTTAACTTTTTCTACAGAAAATCTGTAATCGGGATTGTTTGAAAATCGCGAACTTTTGCAAGACCTAACAGGTTTGTCAAACCTGTTAGGTCTAAACCTGCAAACACCAAAAATTCCACCTTTCCACACTCCAAAACCACACGATAAATCGTCGACGAAATGATTTTTAACATAGTAACTACAACGTTTTCTGTTAATAACATCGGTTAATTATTCATAAAAATGCTATTCGTTTAGCCTTCTGTTTACGAAATTTGCGGGAAATTTTTCTAAACAGATGAAAAAACACAACTATAGCGCCGGTCCGTCGATACTTCCTCAAGAGGTTCTGGAAAAGGCGGCGGCGGCCGTACTCGATTTCAACAACTCCGGATTGTCGCTTATCGAAATTTCGCACCGAAGCAAAGATTTCGTGGCGGTTATGGATGAAGCGCGTTCCTTGGCACTCGAGCTTTTGGGGCTTCAGGGCAAAGGTTATCAGGCTTTGTTTTTGCACGGAGGCGCGAGTCTGGAATTCCTTATGACGCCTTACAACCTCATGACCAAAGCCGGAAAAGCGGCTTATCTCGATACGGGAACGTGGGCAAGTGGTGCGATCAAGGAGGCGAAAGCTTTCGGGGAAACGGTTGTGGTTGCTTCATCGAAACCCGAAAATTACAACCACATTCCTAAAAACTATACGGTTCCAGCCGACGCGGATTATTTTCACTGCACTTCGAACAACACCATTTTCGGAACGCAGATGAACCAGTTTCCGGATCTCGAAATCCCGATGGTTTGCGATATGAGTTCGGACATCTTTTCGCGAGAGCTGGATTTCTCGAAATTCGGACTCATCTACGCTGGCGCACAGAAAAATATGGGTCCGGCGGGCGTAACGCTTGTCGTGG
>JBCNQO010000306.1:0-3683 GCA_039592825.1 Flavobacterium sp. | reverse complement strand
AACCCGAACAACCAATTGCTCATAGACACGAATTACGACGGCATCTACGAGAGCAACATTACCCAATTCTCGTCTTTCGAGATCAGGTTCCGATTGAATGGCCAGGTGCCTTTGGCCGCCGGCAGCGGAACTTTCAGCTTTAGATGCCATTTGGCCAGCACTTTTACCTTTACACACAAAAACCTCGACGATTCGGCAGAAAACCGCGCCAGTTTCAAGATCGTGGCCAGTTGCGTCCCTCGTGATTCAGACGGCGACGGCATTCCCGATGCTCAAGATCTTGACAGCGATAACGACTCGATTCCAGACTTTTACGAATCCCAAGGCGCGAATTTTACGGCGCTTGCCGGAACAGACGCAAATGGCGACGGCCTCGACGATTCTTTCCCGATGAACCTCGTACCGGCCGACACAGACAACGATGGCCATCCCGACTACCTTGACCTCGACAGCGACAACAACGGCATTTACGATTTGGTGGAATCGGGAAGTTCAGCCACAGATGCTAACAACGACGGAATCGTAGACGGAAACGCGGCTTCGTTTGGAGCGAACGGCTTGGCCAACAATCTCGAGACTGCCCCGAACAGCGGACAGATCAATTACACCATGGGCGATTCAGATGCAGACGGCGTTTGGGATTTCGTGGAGAGCGACAACGACAACGACGCTTGTTCAGATGTTCGCGAAGCGGGCTTCAACGATCCTGACGGAGACGGTTATATCGGCAGCAATGTTCCGCCAACGGTCAACTCGTGGGGATTGGTTACAAGTTCTGGCGGCTATACGACCCCAAACCCGAATTACAACATTCCGGCTCCTATCACCATCATTTCGCAACCTGTCGCGACTCCTGCGGTGACTTGCGAGTTGCAGAATGCCGTGATTGCGATAGACACGAATCCGGGCGTTACTTACCAATGGCAGGTTTCGGCCAACGGCACTACTTTTGCCAATATTTCAGATGGCGCCCAGTATTCCGGGACTACAACCAATACGCTAACCATTATCGCGATTCCCGCTTCTTTGAACAATTACCAGTTCCGCGTGGTTTTGAACCGTGCGGGTAACGTCTGCGGAAGCGTTTCTGCGACAGCCACGGTTCAAGTGAATCCTTTGCCGCCCGTACAAAACAGGACTTTGGTGCAATGCGATACGGGAACAGCTCCAGACGGTATCACGACTTTCAGCCTGATCGAGGCGACGGCCGGCTTTACGAACAACGACGCAAATCTGTCGGTAAAATATTATCTGAATACGTCCGACGCCAATAATGATGTAGACGACCTCGACAACTTCTACACGAACATTTCGAATCCGCAGGCGATTACCGTTAAGGTGACCGATGCGACTACGGGTTGTTACAGCTTGAGTACGCTGAACCTTTCGGTGAACCTCTTGCCGAACATCACTATAAACTACTCCGGAATCTGCGACGAATTGGCTTCTCAGGACGGCTTTACGCAATTCAACCTCAACAATACCGTTCCGGCGGCTGGCGGGCAATCGATCCGTTTTTACCATACTTTGGACGACGCTTTGTTCGAACAGAACGAGATTGCCAACCCTCAATCTTACATCAATTTAACGGCTTACAACGACCAGGTTTTTGCGCGTATGGAAAGCGTAAGTGCCAACAGCTGTTCGCGTCTTTACGTGATCAATCTCGAGGTTTTCAGGCTTCCGGACATTGACCAGAACCTCGATTTGGTACCTCATGTGGTTTGCGAAAACAACTCCACTTTCATCACGAACATAGACGCGGCGCTCCAAGACGGGTCGAATCCGGCCGATTACACCTACCAATGGCTGTACGAAGGCGCACCAGTTTCGGGAAGCGGTTATACGCTTACGGTCGCGGCCGAAGGTCTTTACACGGTGATCGTGACCAATTCGCACGGCTGTTCCAAAATGAGATATATTCCTGTGGTGCATTCGAGCCAGGCCATTATCCAGAACGTGGAAGTGGTCGATTTTGTAGAGTCGAACACCATTACGGTGACGCTTGGCCCGGGCAGTTTCGGGAATTACACTTATGCTTTGAACCACGAGAACGCCGGACAATACTCAAATGTGTTTACCGATGTGCCGCCGGGCGATTACACGATTTACGTGATCGACGCCAATGGCTGCCCTTCTGCGACCTATTCGGTTTCTGTGATGGGAATCCCGAAATATTTTACCCCGAACGGAGACGGCTACCACGACACCTGGAACCTGAAAGGCGTGCTGAATTCGGCAAACGGCAATTCACAGGTCTATATTTTTGACCGATACGGCAAACTATTGCAACAACTTACAGCGTCCGGGAATGGTTGGGACGGCAATTACAACGGAAAACCGATGCCGTCTGACGACTATTGGTATTTAATCGAACTCGCCGACGGACGCACCTCAAGAGGACATTTCACTTTAAAACGATAAGTAATGCGACTACAACTTTCTATTGCCGCTTTGGCACTTTCGTTCTCGGTCTTTGCACAGCCGAAAGTAGACAAAGGCGCGCTCAAACACTTCGACAAATTCGAATCGGAATCTAAATTGGTGGAACCACGTGATGTGGACGTTTGGCTGCCGCCGAATTTTGATCCGAAGGAGAAATACCCGGTTTTGTACATGCACGACGGACAGATGTTGTTCGACGCCGACAAAACCTGGAACAAATTGTCGTGGGAAGTAGATTACACGGCCGGATCGCTTATGGAAAAAGGCGAAATCAAGAAGTTCATCGTGGTGGGAATCTCGAATGTGCCCGATTACCGATTCAGCGATTATTTCCCGCAGAAGCCTTTCGAGTCGCTTACTGCCAAAACCAAAGATTCGATCTACGGACTTTTCTTTGGCGAAAAACAGATGTTCAACGCCAAGGTGAACGCCGACAACTACCTCAAGTTCATCGTAACCGAACTCAAGCCGTTCATCGACAAAACGTTCAACACGAAAACCGATGCCGACAACACCTACATTGCCGGTTCGAGCATGGGCGGACTCATTTCGCTTTATGCCGTTTGCGAGTATCCGAAGGTTTTTGGCGGAGCCGCTTGCCTTTCTACACATTGGATTGGTGCGACGGGCGTGGCCCAAAACCCGATTCCTGAGGCTTTTTTGAAATATCTCGACAAGAAACTGCCATCGGCGAAAGACCACAAATTCTATTTTGACTACGGAAGCGAAGGCCTGGACGCCAATTACGGACTGTTCCAGAAGAAAGCCGACGCAATCCTGCAGAAACACGGCTACAAAATGCCGAACACGCTGTACTCGAAGCAATTTCCGGGCGACGACCACAACGAGAAAGCCTGGGCTGCGCGTTTGAACAATCCATTGGTGTTTCTTTTCGGGAAAGTAAGCAGCGCCACAAAACCAGAAGGCAAAAAGACAGCCGAAACCAAAACACCAACTCAACCTGCCAAGAAAGCTCCAGCAAAAAAGGCAGCGACCACGAAAAAATAAATTCCTGTTTCTAAAAAGGCCAACGCGATCTTAGTGAAACCTTTGGCGCGAAACGACAAAAATGCAAACGGCTTGAACAGCGACTCCCGAAGTTTTGGGCGAAGTTGGTTCAAGCCGTTTTCGTTTGGTGCATGCAGGTTGGCTTTGGGTCGCGCGGGGTGTGAAAGTTCTACTAACCCAAATGTTCGAGCGGACATTTTTAGCGCCGCGAAGCAAGCTAAAAATAAAAT
>JBCNQO010000305.1:0-3689 GCA_039592825.1 Flavobacterium sp. | reverse complement strand
TAAAAACGGCTTTTGCGGGCGAGAATTTGTCGGCGAGTTTTCCTCCCAAAAAGTTTCCTACGAGCATTCCGAAACCGGCCAACATCATGATGTAAGGTACCGAATCTTCAGGGAATTTAGAGACTTTGGTGAGCAAAGGCGCGATGTAGCTTATCCAACAGAACAATCCGCCAAAGCCGATTGCCGTGATCAAAATGATGAGCCACGCCTCGATTTTCCCGAAGAATTTCAGTTGGGTTTTTAGACTTTCTGACTTTTCCTGTTCTACATTCGGCATCATGAAATACATCGAAAGCAAAGTCAAAAAGCCGATTATGGCAATGATGACGAATGTGTAACGCCAATTGAGGTTGTGTCCGATGTATGTTCCGATGGGAACGCCAATCACGTTCGCGATCGTGAGTCCGGACAACATTATGGAAACCGCCTGGGCTTCTTTTCCTTTATCGGCCAAACGACTTGCCACGACTGCTCCAACGCCAAAAAATGCTCCGTGAGGCAATCCAGAAAGGAATCGCGTTACGAGCAACATTTCGTAATTGGGCGCCACGATCGACAATCCGTTGAGGAAAGCCAGTCCGAAAGCGAGCCAAAGCAGCATTTTCTTTGGCGGAAAATTGCGTCCGAGAATCACCAGAAGTGGCGCTCCTACCACAACTCCAAGCGCGTAAAACGCAATCGCGTGTCCGGCTTCGGGAATCGAGACTTTCAAATCTTTGGCGATATCGGGCAACAAACCCATTACGACAAATTCGGTAATTCCTATGGTGAGACCGCCAAGCATCAGCGGCAAAAGACTTTTCTTCATAACATTGCTTCAAAAAGAAGCGTCAAATTTACGACCGATTTCTGTATTGGCATAACGTTTTGCGCTTAAGTGGACGAATTGATTTCGTCAGATAAAATCAGCCATGGGCGATTCGTATATTTGAAAAAATCCACGCCATGAGCCAAAAGCATCCGTTTCACCAAAAACTCACGCAAGCCATTGTGGAAAGCGGTGTTCAAAAAACGTTCGGCAAAAAGGAAACGATCTTGAAAGAAGGCGAAATCGAGCGCCATATTTACGTGATCGAGTCGGGCGCGGTACGGCTTTCGCTGCTTTCTGAAATGGAAGACCAAAGCATCAGGTTCGGCTATTCCGGCCAAATGATCACTTCGCTTTCTTCTTACATAAACGGAACGCCGTCTGAATTTTCTCTCGAAACGATACGAAAAACCACGCTTCGAATGGTTACCAAAGAACAGATCGAAGCTATCGTTTACAAGGATCAGGACAGTATGAAAGCCTACATTTCGATGCTGGAAACCCTATTGACCGAGGTCATGGAACGCGAAATCGACCTTTTGACGGTTTCTCCCGTCGAGCGGATGCAACGTGTGCTCAAACGAAGTCCGCTGCTTTTCCAGGAAATTCCGCTCAAGTACATCGCCTCTTGTTTTCGCATGACGCCAGAGACTTTGAGCCGCATCCGGAATTCTTGATTTCGATCAAGGTCGATTCAAAACGGGCTTTGCAACTTTGCGCAAGAAATCGATCAATCATGAAAATCAAATCACAAACGCTTCTCGACGAGCTTTTGGCAAGGCTCGACAAAACTACCGAAATCGCAGAAAGTTTTCGCGAACTCGATCTTAGTGAAATGCTGGCGCGCAAGACCGAATCGAGTTGGAATCTTCTCGAATGCCTCGAACACCTGAACCGTTACGGCTATTTTTACTTGCCAGAAATCGAAAAACGCATTCTCGAAAATCAGCCTGAAACCGCGGGAGAAATCTTCACTTCTGGAATTCTTGGCAATTATCTCGTGAACCTCGTGCGTCCAAACGGCCCAAAAGCGAACCGCATGAAAACGGCTCAAAAGATGAATCCTATAAAATCGCACCTCGACGAGAAAACCATCTCGATTTTCCTCAAGCAACAAGCGCGACTCAAATCTTTGGTCGAAAGTGCCTGAAAAGTAGACCTGACGACAACCAAGACCAATACTACTCTATCGCGGTTTGTAAAATTGAGGCTTGGCGACACGCTTCGGTTTATGGTCAACCACATCGAAAGGCACATCGCTCAAGCCGAAGCCACGCAATCCTGACCGGGTTTCAGTCATCAACATAATCAACATCCTTCTGTTTTTTAAAATCGTGAAGTAAATCTTATCACAATTATTCGTCGGGGAGAAATCTCCGACGTTTTCATTTTATCGAACAAATCTATCTTCATTTCAAAATTAACCTCAAAAAAACAAAGGGTTAAAAAATCATTAGAAGTATTTTTATAATTTTACCCCGTTAAAAAATAGGGTTCGTTTTAAAAGTATCAAGATTTATGAAAAAGCTCGAAAAACGTTGGATCATTTCTTTCCTGATCATCACGATCGTGGCCGTGGCCGGACTTTTTTGGCCAGAAGCGCACGAAAATGCTCATTTGGCCGACCAATTCGGAACGAGCGAAGACATAAACGTGGCCGACGTTGCCTGGCTTTTGGCCGCCTCGAGCATGGTTTTGTTCATGACGCCGGGACTTTCGTTCTTTTACGGCGGAATGGTGGGCAAGAAAAACGTGATCTCGACGATGCTGCAAAGTTTCATCTGCCTTGGCGTGGTGACCTTGCTTTGGGTTGTCGTGGGATTCAGCCTTTCGTTTGGCGACCCGATCGGTTTTACGATTGACGGAAAATTCTACAGCGTCCTGGGCGACCCAACGTCTTTTATGTTCATGGACAACGTGGGCGTTTTGCCGCACAAAGTCATGGCTTCGACCGTGCCTTTCATGCTTTTTGCCTTGTTCCAGATGAAGTTTGCCGTGATTACGCCGGCCATCATCACGGGTTCGTTCGCAGAAAGAGTGCGTTTTATCTCGTTCATGCTTTTCATTTGCCTTTTCATCATTTTCATTTATGCGCCACTTTGCCACTCGGTTTGGCATCCTAGCGGGATTTTGGCTACATATTTCGGGGTCAAGGATTTCGCGGGCGGAACTGTAGTTCACATGTCTGCGGGATTTGCGGCTTTGGCCGGAGCGATTTTGCTGGGCAAGCGCAAGAACGCCAAACACATTCCAACGAACATTCCTTTCGTGCTTTTGGGAACCGGAATGCTTTGGTTCGGTTGGTTCGGATTCAACGCCGGAAGCGCTTTGGCCGCCAACGGAACTGCCGCGATGGCTTTTGCAACTACGACTTCTGCATCGGCTGCGGCCATGTTAACCTGGATTTTCTTCGAAAGACTCAACGGAAGAAAAGTTTCGGCTTTGGGCGCATGCGTCGGAGCTGTCGTTGGACTTGTCGCCATTACGCCGGCCGCGGGCTTTGTCACGATTCCACAAAGTATCTTCTTCGGATTCATTACGGCCATCGTATCGAACAAAGTCCTTACGTCGAAATACATGCAGAAAATAGACGACACACTAGACGTTTTCGCTTGTCACGGCGTTGGTGGTATCATGGGAATGATCCTTACGGCGATTTTTGCCCAAGGAGAAAACGCGAGTTTGCTTCACGGCGGCTGGAGCGTTTTCGGACATCACATGATGGCGCTCGTACTGGTTTCGGTTTTCACTTTCGTAGGATCGTGGATTCTTTTCAAAGTGACCAATTATTTCATTCCACTAAGGGTTTCAGAAGATTCCGAACACCTCGGACTCGACTTGTCGCAACACGACGAGACGATCGATCCTTCCAAACCCGATC
>JBCNQO010000304.1:0-3693 GCA_039592825.1 Flavobacterium sp. | reverse complement strand
AGTTTCGATGTTTCGCATCACCGGATCGAGATATTGGCCCTCGTGAAACAACATCCCGTACCAATTGCCGAGCTGTTCTTTCCAATATTGCTGCCATTTGGTCAAAACATGTTTCTCCAAAAGATGATGCGCTTTGATGATGACAAGTGGCGCGGCGGCTTCGAAACCGACACGACCTTTGATGCCGATAATCGTGTCGCCCACGTGAATGTCGCGCCCGATGCCGTAAGCCGAAGCGAGTTCCTCGAGTTTTACGATGTTGTCGGTGGGTTTTGCGAATTTGTCATCGATTCCAATAAGTTCGCCTTTTTCGAAATGAAGCGTGACTTTCGTTGGTTCGGACGTTTTGATTTGGGACGGAAACGCTTGTTCGGGCAATGGAAGATGCGACGTCAAGGTTTCTTTTCCGCCAACCGATGTTCCCCAAATGCCTTTGTTGATCGAATATTGCGCTTTTTCCCACGAATAGTCGACGCCTTCTTTTTGCAGCCACTCGACTTCCGCTTGACGGCTCAATTTAAGATCGCGGATTGGCGTGATGATTTCGATTTCGGGAGCGATGGTTCGGAAAATAAGGTCGAAACGGATTTGGTCATTCCCTGCGCCAGTGCTGCCGTGAGCGATTGCAGATGCACCGATCGTCTTGGCGTATTGAATCGCTTCTATCGCCTGAAAAACGCGTTCGGCCGAAACCGAAAGTGGATAAGTATTGTTCTTGAGGACGTTCCCGAAAACGAGAAACTTGATGGCTTTTTCGTAGTATTTGTCGACGATGTCTGCGTTGACGTGGGCTTTTGAACCGAGTTCATACGCTCGGGTTTCTATGGCAGAAAGTTCGTCGGCAGAAAATCCTCCTGTGTTGACGAGAATCGTATGGACTTCGTAGCCCTGTTGCTGAAGATATTTGAGGCAGAATGAGGTGTCGAGCCCGCCACTGTAGGCGAGTACGACTTTTTTGGCAGTTGTCATGTCGTTACTTTTTTAGTGTTGTCCTTCGGTTTTTCTTTTTTGAGGAAAAGCGCCTGTTTGATGCTCTTCAAACGCGAAAGCACCTTTTGGTTGAACGTGTATTTTTCCTTGTTTTTGTCGGTGGTCGGATCGTATAGCATTCCCGTGCACAGACACATTTTGTAGTCTTTGCGCTGCAGGATGTCGAAGTTGGTGCAACCCGAACAGCCTTTCCAGAAACTTGGATCGTCTGTCAGTTCTGAAAATGGAACCGGTTTGTAGCCCAATTCGGAATTGATCTTCATCACGGCCAAACCCGTCGTGATCCCAAATATTTTCGCTCCCGGATATTTCTCCTGTGAATACTCGAAAACGCGCGATTTGATTTGCTTGGCGAGACCGAGATGACGAAAATCCGGATGCACGATTAGCCCGGAATTGGCCACGAATTTGCCGTGTTGCCAACTTTCGATGTAGCAAAATCCGGCAAAACGGTCGCCGTCTAGCGCAATTACCGCGTCGGCATTGGCCATTTTGTCGCGAATGTATTCGGGCGTGCGCTTGGCGATTCCCGTACCGCGCTGTAAAGCCGATTGGTACATCGTTTCGCAGATCTCTTCGGCAAAACGAAAATGTGCATCACGGGCAATTGTGATGGAAATACCCATTGTGGTCGTTTTTGTTGTGTGGATTTTTTGGTACTGGCGAGGCGTGAACCGAACGGATCGGCTCAAAAGAAGAATGCGACCTTACGGTCGTCGCGTTGAAAAAAATCTCGTGATGAACAACGACGCCCAAAGGCTATCGGTGGCAAAAAAACTGTTGGAAGTGGTCACGTCTAAATACAAAAAAGTTACACAAAAGCGAAAATCTCGGAACTTACCTAGTGGCAGTTCCCGGTCTTCGTCGCTCTGAAGTGATCGCGATGCGATTGTGTACTGATGTATTCATGGTCGCAAATTTATTTTTTTTGAAAAACCGATGGCCGATTTTGTATTTAAAAAAATCCTAATTCGTCGAAACCGTTTTCGTGTGTTAAAAAAAAGAAAGCCCCAAAAAAATCGAGGCTTCCTTTTGAAATATCTTTAAAAAACGATCAGGATTTGACCGTCTTCTCTTTTTTGACCGCGACTGCACCTTTCGATTTTGGCTGCAAATCGTCCAGAACTTTAACAGCTTCGTCTACATAAATGTCTTTCGAAAGCTGTTCGTGCCATCTTTTGCGTTTTTCGAGCAACAATTCGTCTTTGTCGATTTGTGCTTTTTCGTAAGGAAGCGACGTAAAGTTCAGGTTGTTGTGGTACGTTGAAAGCGCTTTGTATTTCTTAGCTTTTTCGTCCAAAGCGGTTTGTTCTGCGCGGAACTTATCGAGTTTAAGGCTGTAAACCGTTTCTTCGCTTCTATCGTTGATCCATTTCGCGTTTTCGTCGATAAGCTTGAACTGCTCGTTGGCCGCGATACGTTTTTTACTGTTCTCGATCGCTTGAGCGTAGTTCGTTTGCTTGTTCCAGGTCTTGTAATCGGCCGGGTCGATTTTGTCCCAAGGCATGGCGTTGTCGATATCGCGTTCTCCCATTTTCACGTAAGAATAGCGGTCTGGCATAGCTACGTCTGACGCGACGCCCTCCAATTGCGTAGAACCGCCATTGATTCTGTAGAACTTCTGGGTTGTGGTTTTAAGCGCTCCCAAATCTCCGAAATCGCTGTTTCTCACGAATTGGTTCAGGTCGAAAATGTTTTGGACCGTACCTTTTCCGTACGTCTGTTTGCTTCCTATGATCACGCCTCGCTTGTAATCTTGAATAGCTGCCGCCAAAATTTCGGAAGCCGATGCAGAAAAACTGTTCACCATAATAACGAGCGGACCATCGTATTCCACTTTTGGATCTTTGTCGTACAAGACTTCTTTCTTCTTACCCGAAGATTTGACCTGAACGATCGGACCTTGCTCAATGAACAAACCGGCAATGTCTACTACGGTTTTGAGCGATCCGCCACCGTTGTCGCGCACGTCAAGGATGATTCCGGATACATTTTCTTTCTTCAGACGTTCAACCTCTAACGCGATGTCTTTTCCGGCATCACGGGCGTTGGCGTTGTCGAAGTCGATGTAAAACTTCGGAAGGTAGATCATTCCGTATTTCAAACCATTTTTCTCGATGATGGTCGATTTGGCATAGGTTTCCTCGATTTCCACTTCGTCGCGGATAAGCGAGATCACCTTCATTGTTCCGTCTGATTTCTTGACCGACAGACGAACCTCGGTACCTTTCGGACCTTTGATTTTCTTGACTACATCGTCCAGACGCATTCCTACGACATCGACAGGTTCTTTATTGCCTTGGGCAACTTTCAAAATAACGTCTCCCGGCTCGAGCTGTTTGTCTCTCCAGGCCGGACCGCCCGAAATCAATTCGGAAATCTCGGTGTAGTCGTTTTTCTTTTGCAGACGCGCCCCGATTCCTTCGAGTTTACCCGACATGCTCACGTCAAAACGCTCTTTTTCTTCTGGAGCGAAATACGAAGTGTGAGGATCGAATCTCGAAGCGATAGAGTTGATGAAAACCGAAAACCAGTCTTCACGGTTCAAGTCGTCTATAAAACTGAAATACTCGTTCAACGATTTCAAAGCCGAATCGCGTGTTTCTTTCTCAAGAGTCGCGTAAGGCTTTTTCTCGATTTTGACTTCTTCTTTCTTTTTGTCCTCGAAAGCTTTGTCGGCCGCTTCCTGACTGTCTTCGCTCA
>JBCNQO010000303.1:0-3702 GCA_039592825.1 Flavobacterium sp. | reverse complement strand
TATAAAAAGCGGATTTAGAAAAAGATTATTTGCCTTGAATCTCCATAGGAAGCGTATACTCACTGCGAACGGCGCGCCCATTTTCGGTAGCGGGAATCCAATTCGGGGAATTGAGCAGCACGCGTTTTGCCTCGGCGGCAACGTCGTCGTTTTCGAATTTTACGACCTTTACGTCAGAAATTTTACCGTCGGTTTCCACGATGAACGACATTACGATTCGGCCTTTGCCTTTGTATGAGGCAGGCGTTTTGAACTCTTTGGCGAGATAGGCGTAAAATTTGTCCATGCCGCCTGGGAAAGTCGCGATTTCTGGATCATCGTTTTTTGCAAAATCGTGCTTCAGTTCGGAATTTCCTTTGTCGTCAAAATGCCATTCCAGCACTTTTGGGTAAGGCACGTCCTGAAGTTTTGCGTAACCTTTTTCGGTATAAAGACTTACCTGATAAGGCTGCGGAACCGTTTTGGAACGCGCGTTCTTGTGCACTTTACTAACATTCTGAAGCACGAATTCGGATGCTTTGCGGTTTTTGAGTTCGGTGTTGGCGACGCGTTTTCCGTCTATCCAAACCGCGTATTGGGAAGCGTTCGTGTAAGTGTCGAGCTGCTTTTGCGGAATTTTCGTGCGCGCTTTTTTCGGCGGCGGTGGCGGTAAATTCCAGACCTGATCGTTCGTGAGTTCGTCGAAACGCTTGGTTTCTTTGGTTCCGTCGGCTTTGGTGATGTGGAAAGTGGTTTGGGAATAATAAGATTTTGCGGGAGTCAAATCTCTCGGTGGCGGCGGTGGCGGCGGCAAAGTCTGTGCGATGCCCTCGAATCCGAAGAACGAGAAAAGCACGGCAAAAGTAAGTGTCGCGCCCAGTGTTTGCGCAACTTTCCTGATTGGGGAAATGGTTTTGGTCATCATGATCATTCGTTTTTTTGTGATTGAAAAATTGAAACTGCTGGCCAACGCGAATTGGTTAGTAAAATGGGCTTTTGACAGCAAAAGTTCTTGGTAAGAAATGCTGTCGTGATTAGAGACAACGGCTTGGTCGGCGAGAAATTCGTGGTTGAGTTTTATCGCTTTTTTGTACAGACCGAAAATGGGGTTGAACCAGAAAACGGTTTTCGCGATCTCGACCAGAAGAATGTCGAGCGAGTGTTTTTGGTGAGCGTGAGCGAGTTCGTGAGTGAAGAGTTCGGCTTCGATGCTGCGTTTCTGAAATTCGTTGGAATTCACGAAAATGTAGTTCAGGAAAGTGTGCGGAAGCGTTTCGTCCTCGAGTAAAACATAGGTCACGCCATCGTGTTTTTCTGTCGGATTTTTGTGGATCTGACTTACAATCTGAGTCAGATTTCGGAAGAATTTCACAGTAAAAAGCAAAAGTCCGACGCTGTAAATTGCCCAGAGTGAAATCTCAAAATAGTCGATAGGATTTTCTGACGCAACAATCTCTCTCGGTTCGATCGTCATCGGAACCAGCAAAGCCTGACGCGCCATCGGAACCACGTTTTCGGTCTCGACGGGAATTGTCACGAAAGGCATCGCAAGCGAAAAAACCAACGCGAACAAAAGGTAAAAGCGGTTGAACCGATGCATTTTCGAGTTCTCGAGCGCGAGTTTGTAAACCGCGAAAAGCACGATTTGGCAAACGATCGATGTGATGAGGAAATTCGTCATTGCTGTTTCTTTTTGATTTGGTCGTCAATTATGGAGCGCAATTCCTTGAGTTCATTTTCGGACAAATTGGTTTCTGTGGTGAAAAACGAGGCGAATTGGGAAGCCGAATTGCCAAAAAAGTTCTGGATCAATCCGTTTACGTGTTTCGAGAAATAGTCGTTTTTCTTGACCAAAGGAAAATATTGGCGCGAATTCCCGATTTCTTCATACCCGACGAATTTCTTGTCGGACATTCTTTTGAGCAACGTCGCGACCGTTGTTGGCGCGGGTTTCGGCTCGTTGTAAGCTTCGAGCAGTTCTTTCATGAAAGCCTTCTTGAGCTTCCACAAATGCTGCATGAGTTGTTCTTCTGCGGTTGTGAGTGTCATATTACTTCAAAATTTGTTATTCAACATTCGTTGTTCGTTATTCAAAACCTTCAGCATTCAAAAAACTAAATCATTCCGTCAAATCCGAATAAACGATAGGACTGCATTGGGCGAATTTCTCGTTTGCCGATATCGGAAACTTATGGGTTTTGAGAAATTCGGAAAGCAGTTCGCGAAAGCGGTTTTCTTTTTCGTCAGACAATGGATTCTTGCTAAAATCGAACAGAAAGTAGTCGACGCTTCCGTCTTTTTGCATGTAAATCCGGTTGAAACAACGCGTTTTCGTTTCCCAATGAAAATTGTTTTCAGACAGGAATTTGCCAAACGACTGAAAGAATTCCACATAGGCCTTCTGCAATTTTGTCTGTTCGGACTCCGATTTGAAAACCGCCAATTTCGGGTCGGAATGCACGGCGCTTTTGTAAGTCTTGTCGAGCGTTTCCGAAGAAATACCGAGATCTTTCGCCTCAGAGAACTTCAGTACACGACTTTGCGCCCCGACAACTGAACCCGAAAAAAGCAACAGTAAGAAAATCAGTCGTTTCATAACACCAGTAATTATCAATTATCAATTGTCAATTGTCAATTGAGTTGGGATTTCTTTTTCCCCAACAAGCTCGCCCCGATAATAAGTGTCCACAAAAATTACTCGCCCAAATACATCGTAGGTTAGCCAATCACCAAAATAAAACCAGTGCAGGTCTTTTCCTTCTACAGCCAGTTTGGCGTTTCCGGAGCGTTCGAGTTTGCCGGTTGTTCCGAAGAATTGCACGAAACAATCTTCGCCTTTGTATTTCTCTTTTTTGGACAGTTTACCGTTTGTCTTGTAAACCCATTTTCCTTTCGGAAGCCCGTCGCGGTAACGGCCTTTGCTTTCGTAGGCGATTCCGTTCAAGGTGTCTTTTTGTTTCCAGAAACCTTGTTTGACCCCGGCGACGGTTCGGTTGGAACACGAGGTGAGAAACAAAATAAGGAATATGGGAATGGTAATTTTCATTCTACAATTATAGACTTATTTCTACAAATGTAGAATAAAAAAATATTGGGTGGACGTTTTTTGGGGAAATTTTAGTTTGGCAGAGATTTTTTGTTTTGGAAATGAACGCGTTAGGGATGCGAGCGGAAATCCTTTCGGGGTTCGGGGGCGGCCGAAGGCCGCCCCCGAACCCCGAAAGATTGCAGCGGGTCAGCCCGGCGACGGCGAGACGAAAGTTTCCCTTAATCACCAAATTTTCCCGCCGGCGCAACGCCCAAAAAAGTATAATCTTAGTAGCCTTAATGTGCTTAATGCTCTTAATGGTTCAAATAAAAAATCCGCTCTAAGGCGGATTCTTAAATGTTTACTTTGACAATTCTACAAAATACTTGTAAAACAAAGGAATCGTCTCAATGCCTTTGAGGTAATTGAAAACCCCGAAATGCTCGTTGGGCGAGTGGATCGCGTCGCTGTCAAGGCCGAATCCCATCATGATCGTCTTGCTTTTGAGTTCTTTCTCGAACAACGCAACGATATGGCAATCCACAAGGCAAAAACGGCACCGCCCATGCAAATGCCGCGCATGCGCGCCGGAAAGATTTCCGACAGCAGCAACCAGGTGACCGGTGACAGCGCGCCCTGCTGAAAACATAAAAACATCAGCATTCCGGCCAGTACCAGATAGGCCCGCAGCAGAT
>JBCNQO010000302.1:0-3729 GCA_039592825.1 Flavobacterium sp. | reverse complement strand
CTCTCCCCTTCGGTTTTAGATCCCGAACCCGAAATGATCTGCTTGATTCCGTCTCTTTCGATGTACTCGAGATTGTGGTCGTGACCCGAAACGACAAGCACGTTTTCTTTGCCTTGGATCAACGTTCGGACGCGTTTTATGAAACCGTTGTATTTGGCGTTCTGCAAATCCTGCGGACTCAATCCTGAAGATTTCCTCAGAATGTTCACGAATGTTCCCACAATCGGCAAAGGAATTTCATCGTTGATCGGGAAAATGTGTTTGTGGAAAGAAAATTCGCCACCGTGAGCGCCATTGCTCGCCAGCGGATGATGCATCACAAGTAAGATAGTCTTGTTCTGGTAATCATTTATTTTGTCGCCGAGTTCTTTATAGAACATTTCGCGCGTCTTGATGTCGCAGTCGTTGTTGATTCCGGGCATATTGTCCCAATCTTCGAGAAACCATTGCGTATCCACAAAAATCACCGCAACCGATTCGCCCACTTCAATCGCGTCGAGAGCGCAACCTTTTTTGGGTCTTGCGGCATTCTTTTTACCGAGCAATTCATTCACCAATTTGGCTTGGTCGCGAACACCGTCGAGTCCGCTGTAATAGTCGTGATTTCCTGGGATTACGTAGGTTTTGCCTTTGAAATCTTTGGCAATGGAAAGCTGTTTTTCCATACGGAAACGCGCGTCTTGGTAGTTTGGAGCGTCTTTCTTTGGAAGTCCGTGCGGGTAGATGTTGTCGCCCAAAAAGATCAGCGTGCTTGAAGTGTCGGCTTTCTTTAGTTTTTCGGACAATAAAGCGAGTACTTCGGGCGTTTCTTGTGTCGTCCAGTTTCCGGCATCGCCAATGAGGAAAAAGTTGTGGTCGATTTCGGAATCGTGTGAAAATTCCTGCGGTGATTTTCCTGCTTCCGATCCTAACTGAGCTTTGTGCGTGGCGCAGGATTGTATCAGACAGAAACTGCCCAAAATGGCAAATACCCGCATATTTCGCCCGATTGACGAGGCAACCCGAAATAATTTCATAATTTGGTAAGGTAAAATGGTGACAATGACGCTTTCGCAGACAGCCGAAAATTTCGTGCGCGACCTATTCAAAGATAAACTTTCCGATTCATATACTTACCATAATTTTAAGCATACGAAACGAGTGGTTGCGTCTGCCGAAGAATTGGCCGAAAAGGAAAACCTATCCGAAGACGAAAAACAGGCTTTGGCACTCGCCACGTGGTTTCACGACACTGGTTATATTCAAGGTCCGACGAAGCACGAGATAAACAGCGCCATCATTTTTCGTCAATTCGCTTCAGAAAACGAGATTCCGGACAACATCGCGAACCTTACCGAACGCCTGATTCTGGTCACGGAAATGTGCCACAATCCAGAAACCACGGCCGAAAAAGTGATCCGCGACGCCGACTGTTCGCATTTCGCAACGGCGCAATTCGAGAAAATATCGTCTAAACTTCGGGAGGAATGGCAACTGCAAGGTCGCGCCTACTCTGATTCCGAATGGATGAAAGGCAATCTGGAAATGCTCACGAAATGGCACAAGTATTACACCGATTACGCGGTTGCGAACTGGCAGCCCGAAAAGGAGAAAAACATAGCATCGATCAAACAAAAATTACAGGAAATGGAACCTGAAAAAGAGATTTCGGACATCGGGAAATCCGAAAAGAAAAAAAAGAAAAAGGACAAACCCGACCGCGGCGTAGAAACTTTATTCCGTGTCACGCTCAACAACCACACGCAATTGAGCCAGATCGCCGACAGTAAAGCGAACATCTTGCTTTCGGTAAACGCGATTATCATCTCGATCGCGCTTTCTACTTTGATTCCAAAACTCGACAGTCCGAGCAATGCGCATTTGGTCATGCCGACTTTTATCATGCTATTGTTCAGCGTGATTTCAATCATTTTCGCGATCCTGGCCACGCGCCCAAAAGTGAATACGGCCAAATATCATCCGGACGAGGTGAAACAGCGCAAAACGAATTTGCTGTTCTTCGGGAATTTTTCGAGAATGCCGTTAGATCACTACCAATCGGCTATGAAAGAATTGATGGAAGACCGAACTTACCTTTACGAATCTTTGATCAAAGACCTTTATTTGCTGGGAACGGTTCTGGAACGCAAGTACAAACTGCTGCGAATTACCTACAACATTTTCATGTTCGGCATCATCAGTTCGGTGATCGCTTTCGTGATCGCGTTCAAATCGTATTAATTCTTGATGTCGAGCTCTTTTACCAAATCGTCGAACGTGTAGTTCTCACCTTCTGGCGTCACTTTGTACAAGACTTCGACTCGCAATGCTTTTAGTCCCGTCACGCCTTGCAGGTCTTCGACTTCGAACTGCTCGATGTTATTGCCGAGCCTGTTTTTGTATTGCAGTAAAGTGATAAAACGGCGATACTCGTGCTCTTCGTGGTTCTGCGAATAGACGATCGTGATTTTCCCGGCTTCCACAATGCGCTTTTTGGTGCCTTTGATGTTCGATTTATCGATGCGTTTCTTGACGACTTCATAGCGCGCATTGTACGTTCCGTCTACGTCGAAGCGCTTTTCGTCCATGCGGAATCTTATCGAGATTGGCGAACTGTAAACCAGAATCAGCGAAGTCACGTCGAGTTCATAAGGCAAACTCGGACGGAACCTGAAATATTCCACCTCGAGATCGCACATCGCCTGAAGTTGCCACAACCTTAGATTGTCGAGGAAAATCGGGCTGTACGAACGCTTTGGAGCGATCGACGCACCAATGTAGAGATTGTGTTCTACGCCATCGGTTTTGAAACGCTCGTAATAATGCGGGAAAAACTCCTGCGCTTCTTCCTGTTTTTTATCGAGCAAAGCCGCCATTTTCTTGTTGATGAGCGACAGTGTTTCATCGAAATTCTTTCTCGCGTCGTAAACCATTCCAAAAGCCGGATCGAGAATTGACGCATATTCCTCGAGCTTCGTAACAATCTCTTTTCTCGCATTGAAATGTTCGAGCATCGGATGGATCTCGCTCAAAATATAGTTCTGGGCCACAGATTCCGAATCGGCTTTGAGGTCGTCGGCAATATCGGCTTTGAGCTTCTCGAGTTCGAAAACGTGCTGCTCGAGAACCGGAAGTTTCTGGCTTTTGGTAAGTTCTTTGAGGATGCCCGACAAAGCGTCGATCTGTTTGGTCAAATCCTTTTGGATCGCCTGATTTCGCGCCACAGACGAACCTTTGATGTCGATTTGCCCGTACATCGGATAAACGTCCTTGAAAATGATCTCGCGGAAAGGCTTGTCGGCGTTTTGCGGCAACGTGTGCAAATCGGCTTCTTCCTTGAATTTCCAGTAAACGCTCGGGTGAATCGCGGTGTATTCCTTTTGGATGATCGCGTCTATGTAATTCTGTTTTTCGGAATAATAACGATCCATAGTATCGGTAATGAACGGAAGCACGAAATCGAGCTTGTTGGCATTGATGCTGTTGAGTTGCTTCGGAACCGAAGAAACCAATTCGAAAACGCCCAAAACGCGACCGTTTTTCATGATTGGCGCAAAAATCGCGCTCTTCACGTCCTGACGTAGCAAGTGTTCGGCAAATTCTTTTTCTTCGGGATAATCTTCGGCAAACCGCTCTACGTCTGAAATCGCGAGATATTTGGCCTCGCTCACCATTTCGTCCATAGAACACGCGCAAAGATCGTGCGCTTCTGCTTCGGACTTTCCGGCAAGCAAAACACTCGGCACGGCC
>JBCNQO010000301.1:0-3740 GCA_039592825.1 Flavobacterium sp. | reverse complement strand
AAAGCGGGTAGCGGGTTTCAGCTTCTTATAACTATTGTAAAAATTTAGTTCTTGGCCGTGGCGATCACGAAATTGAGTTTTAGCCTTACGCCAATCTGCATTAGATCTACGAGATCCTGGACCATCAAATCTGCTGGGATTCTTACCACGACATTCTTGTCGCCCGTGGTTTGCACTCTTTGGGCGATTTCCATTTCCAATTGGTCAAACGGAATGTTCTCCTTGTTCAGGAAATACTGCTTTTCTGGCGTTACCGAAAGCGTCAAATGGTCTTTTTTCGTGGTCTCGGTCGACTCGGCTTTTGGAAGCGTCAGTTTGATCACGTTCGGGTTGGCCAGCGTCGAGATGATGAGGAAAAACAGGAACAAAAAGAACATGATGTCGCTCATCGAGGCCGAGAACAACTCGGGATGAAAACGTCTTTTTCTTTTAATTGCCATCTGGAGACTGGATTACGTTGATGATTTCTAGCGTCTGGGCTTCGGCTTTAACCGTGAAGCCGTCGATTACCATGTTGTAAAGGTGGTAGCCCGCGTAGGCGATAACTCCCACGACAAGTCCGGCACCCGACGAGATCATTTTCTCGTAAAGTCCGCCCGAAATGGTCTGGATGTTCAAATTACCAGTAGTTGAAATTGAGTGGAAGATCTTGATAACTCCGGCAATCGTTCCGATGAATCCCAGAATTGGCGCCACACCCGAAATAAGTCCTAGATAACCAAGGCCTTTTTCCATTTTGGCGATCTCGATGTTGGCGGTTTTTTCCATAGCCGACTCGATTTCGGAAATAGGACGACCGATCGTCTGGATGCCCGATTTTAGGATCGTCGCCGTAGAATTCCCGTCTCGGCTACACAACATCAACGCGTTGTCGATGCGTCCGGCGCGCAATTGGGCTTTGACCTCGCTCATGAGATTGGCGTCTTGCTTGCCCAATTTCTTGATCGTCATGGCGCGTTCTATGATCACATAGATGCAAAAGAACAGCAAAAGGATAAGCGGATAGATCATGAATCCGCCTTTAAGCACGAAATCTAGGTAAGAGACGTTCTCTGTTACGGCTACAGTAGCGGCGCCGGCGGCATTTTGCGCATTCGCGATGGTGTCTTGTACCGGTTGCGGATCTTGGAGCAGTAAAGTCAGGAATTGCATAAAAATATATCGGTTTTAATTTGTCTTGAGCAAAAATGCACTTTTTTTAAACGGGCAAATTTGCGATTTAGTGTTTTTTATTAACGGATTGTTGTTGGTAAGGTTAGAAAATCTAATTTTAAAATTCCAAATTCCTCCCGAAGCTTCGGGACCAAATTCCAAATCATGGCATTTGGGATTATCCGATCAATTTCCGGAAAGTCAGGTTGATTCTCGGTTCTTTGACCTTAAGCGATTTCGGGATCGCGTGCAGCCATTTTTGCTGGATTTCGCCTTTCATGACCAAAAGACTTCCGTTTTCGAGCATTATGGATTCGGTGATTTTTTCGGATTTGTGTTTGAACGAGAATTTGCGCTCGGCACCGAGGCTTATTGACGCTATGGCCGAAAAACGCTCGATCTCGGGTTCGTCGTCGCTGTGCCAACCCATGCTTTCTGACCCATCGTGATAAAGATTCAGCAAGCACGAATTGTAGGTTTCGCCCGAAATTTTCTCGACCAGATTCTTGATTTCGACCAATTCGCGGGTGAATGGCAAAGCGGTTTTCGCGATTTTCGAATAGGTGTAGACGAATGGTTTTTCGCCGTACCAAGCCGTTTTGCGTTTGGTGATGATGCGTTGTCCGAACATTACAACTTCGTCATTTTTCCAATCGATGTTCATCAGAAGTTTCTCAAAATACAACTCCGGATTTGGAACA
This sequence comes from Flavobacterium sp., assembly GCA_039592825.1. Classification (GTDB taxonomy): domain Bacteria; phylum Bacteroidota; class Bacteroidia; order Flavobacteriales; family Flavobacteriaceae; genus Flavobacterium. Next base: position 1,887 of record JBCNQO010000301.1, on the reverse strand, counting down.
ATTTGTCCGTAATAGTTCGCGATGCCGTCTTTCGGAAGCAGATTCGTCATCACTTGAAGACCGATTTGCGAACGGCGTCCATCATCTTTTTGCCTTCCGATTCATCGAAATACGTCAAATTGATACTCACGCCTTTTTTCTTGAAGGTACGCGCCAGCGTCACTGTGTAAGCTTTGGTATTTTCGTCAAGAACTACTTTGGATGTAAAAACGGCAAACTTTTTCCCGCTGATGGTTTCGGAAGTCTCGGTCGTGGTAGACGAACCCGGAAGTTGCTCGTTCGCGGCTTCGGTTACGGCTTTTTTGGCCGCGCGCAAAGATTCGACGTAATTGCCGTCTTTGGGTTCCTCGAAATCTTCCCAATACGCCTGAATGTTGTTCGAAGCGTCTTTTTCGTAGGCGAGGATCATGTCGGGTTGGTCGGTCTGCATTTTTTTGTAGCCTGACGGAATCGAAATCGTCCATCCGAATTCCTTAAAAGTAAGCGTCGTGCCGTTCGATTGGGCGAATCCGAAGCTAAAAACCAAGGCGAAAATGAGGGAAAAAGCTGTTTTCATACTGCAATGATAACGCATAATCGTGCCATTTCGCCTGTGTTTTGTAAGTGTTAAGAAAAATTTGGGCTCAAGGTTTCCCAATTCGATATGTTGGGTTATTTTTGCGCATGAAAAGAAACGATTGATTTTTGATTTTTTAAAACATTGAAAACCAGTTTGTTTATTTTTAAATCTTTCTTCAAAACGCAAATTGTGGATAAAAAAGTTTCCCACTTTCTTCCCACTTTGTATTTCATCGTTACTTTTGATTAACAAAATCAACCCGTAAATGAAGGCAAGTATTGTATTTTCAAAGAAGAAAGAGAGTGATGAAAAAGGATATTTGTTTATTGTCTATCGTGAAAAGGGAAAAAAGCCAAGAAAGGTTAGTTTAAATTATACGATAACAAAGGACGATTTTAAAGCGCATTGGAATAAAGCATTTAAACGCTTTACACCCAATAAAAAAATCGACTTCAAAGAGATAAATGAAACAATTTCAAAGAAAGTAGGAGAGAACCCTTTTGAACCTCAAAAAAAGGAAAACAAAAATTATTTATTTCTCGAATACTTTAACACACGCAGAGAACTTAAAACTAATCACAGCACGATCAATACATACAACAGCGCGGAACGCACAATGAAATTATTTCTTCAATCCGAAGGTTTTTCAGATGTTGAGTTCTGGCAAATTGATAATGATATGGTCTCTCGCTTGCATAACTTCTGCGCGAAGCAAGGTTTACAGAATAGCACTATCAGATTTTACTGCAACCTCTATTCGGCCATTTTCAACGCTGCATCTGAAAACAATATTTATGGGGGAAAAAATCCTTTCAGTAAAAACAAACCATCAGTTACGAGAAAACAAAAGACCATTTTGTCGGATGAAGATGTTTTGAAATTGCTTGAAATCCGTCCAAGTCAAAAATACTTTTATGAAAGTCGAATGTTTCTTTTCGCTATGTTCGGAAATGGTATGCGTTCGTCTGATATGTTGCTGATGAGGTTCGGCAATATTAAACGTGATTATCTGGAATACTTTCAGCAAAAAACCGATGAGCCTATGAAAGTAGAATATTCGGATAAGGTAGTGATGGTTTTGATGGATATATTTGGATTAACAGGCAATCGAATGAGAGCGGAAAAAGCCAGTATGATACAAGTTCCAACAAAAGACGGGGTTAAATTTATTCCTTACCGTGAAGCAAGAAGCAAGATGTTAGAAAAAATATCTTTTAACGAAGTAGATAAGGATTATCAAAATTATCACGGCTATCAAATTAAGTCAACTGACACTTTTTCTAAAACGGTGATAGATGAACTGAGGCGAGTACAACGGAATATTAATG
>JBCNQO010000300.1:0-3762 GCA_039592825.1 Flavobacterium sp. | reverse complement strand
TTTCGAGAACGGAAAAGTCGACATTTTAATCAACGAAAACTCGGCTTCTGCCAGCGAAATCCTGGCCGGAGCGATCCAGGACAACGACCGCGGAACGATCATAGGAAGACGATCTTTCGGAAAAGGTCTGGTACAAAGGGAAATGGATTTCGAGGACGGATCGGCCGTGAGACTCACGATTGCGCGCTATTACACGCCAACGGGTCGTTCGATCCAAAAAGCTTACGACAAAGGAAAAGACGAATATTTCAAGGATTTCGACAAGCGTTTCGAAAGCGGGGAATTGTACGAAAAAGACAGCATCCATATTGCCGATACGCTCAAGTTCAAGACTCCGAAAGGAAAAATCGTATACGGCGGCGGCGGAATCGTTCCAGATGTTTTTGTTCCGTTAGAAGTGGAACACGGAGACGAAGGCGTGGCTTACCTGATGCAATCGGGCGCGGTGAGCTATTTCGTCTTTGAACAACTCGACACCAAAAGAGGCGATTTCAAAGGCGTGTCGTTCGAACAATTCAAGCAGAAAATGGAAACCGATGAGGTTTATTACGCCAATTTCCAGAAATACCTAAAACGCAATGGGCTCGAACTAAAAATCGACAAAAACCGTTCGCTCGTAAAACGCTATCTGGCTGCAGAATTCGCCCGACAGCTTTATGGAGAAGAGAAATATTTCGACATCGTTTTGCCTGGAGATGCGATGATTAAAGCAGTTCTAAAGGAATAGAAAGTGCCGGAGTGCCAGAGATCGTGAGTGCCGGAACATCGCTTGACGTTAAGAGAAAAGCCAATTAGAAAACTAATTGGCTTTTTGCTTTTTTGTGGAGAAATATGTTTCGAGAAACTTGGAAAGTAAATGAGATTCCCATAGTTTCACTCAGGCACTCAGGCACTCAGGCACTCAGGCACTCAGGCACTCAGGCACTACCTCTTATCGTGACTCTGCGAATTGATCCCGTTGTTGAAATCGGTGAGAAGATCTGTTGCAACGGCAGCGCCACTTCCGGCGGCAATCGCGAGTTGGCTTCTCCAGCCCGCCAAAGTTCCGGCTACGTAAATGCCGTTTTTCACTTTGTGGTCGATGTTTTTGAGCTGGATACGGTTCTTGTCAACCAATGATTTTTTGTGTGGCTCCACGGCGTCTTCCAAGCCTTCGATTGAAAATGTGTTCGCCCAGCCAACGGCTACGACGACATTTTTCGCCTGATACGAATTCTTGTTGGTAACGACCGTGTAATTCGGGTATTCGCCTTCGATTTTCATCACTTTTTCTGTTGGAATCTGATCAACTGTCGGATACAAATTCGCCAATTGTTCCAAACTCGTGTTCAGCAAATCGGCTCCCAAAGTTCCGGCGGGAACACCGTAAGCGTTGTTAAAAAGCGCTTCCTGAAGGTTTGAGGTCTTTTGGTGAGCGATGATTCCGATTTTTCTATCGGCCATATAAGGTTTGTTCAGGGCAGAACCCAGGACGAGGGCGCAAGAAACTCCTGCAACTCCGCCGCCAACGATCAATACGTCGTACATGTGGAAACTAGTGGTTTTTTGATTTCTCCTCGATCAGTCTGGACATTCTGAAAATCAATAGGATGCAAACGGCGCAGAACGAAGCCACGATTCCGATGAGTCCTACGAGACTATCGCCTTCGAAAAGGTTTTTGAAATCCAGTAGCGTGATATTGAAGATAATTAGGACAATCGCGATTACGACCAATATGGAAGTGAAAATTTTCATCTTTTGGGTCTAGTTGAATATTTCAAACGGTGAAATTAATGAAAAACGCCCTACAGGAATAGGTCTTTAACGTTTGCTGCGAATAATTTAACAGCGATGGCGAGCAAGATTACACCGAATATTTTCCGGATGATCCCGATGCCGTTCACGCCCAGCCACTTCTCGATTTTGCCCGAAGATTTGAGCACTCCGTAAACTATAATGACGTTTATGAGAATCGCGATGATGATGTTGATTTTGTCATAAGCCGAACGCAGCGAAAGGATCGTCGTCATGGTTCCGGCGCCAGCGATCAGCGGGAACGCGATTGGCACGATTGACGCCGTACTCGGATTGTCGTCTTTGTAAAGCCTGATTCCCAAAATCATTTCCAGCGCCATGAAAAACAGCACGAAAGCTCCGGCAACGGCAAACGAGTTGGCGTCGATCCCGATGAGTTTCAGCATGCCTTCTCCCACGAAAAGAAACGCGATCATGATGATAGCGGCCACAATCGTCGCTTTCTCGGACTGTATGTGTCCGAGACGAGAACGCAAATCGACGATGATCGGAATGCTTCCCACCACGTCAATCACCGCGAAAAGTACCATGGTCACGGTCGCTATTTGTTTGAAATCGAGTTCCATTGCTGTTTGATTTTTGGAGGTGCAAAAGTACTTCGGGAATGGGCTCGCCAAGCTTAAGAGAACGTTAATTTTATTGGGAATTGCGAAAGTGCTTGTTTTCAAGGTATCTTTGCACACTTTTTCCCTTGATAAAATGTTCCAGTTAGGCAAAACAATAGTCTCTGAAGCCATTCTCGAAAATGAGTTCGTGTGCAACCTTTCGGCCTGTCACGGCGCTTGCTGTGTGGGTGGAGACGCGGGCGCGCCATTGCTTGAGGACGAAACCCGAATCATGGACGAGATCTACGACAAGGTCAAGCCGTTTTTGCGTCCCGAGGGAATTGCCGCGATAGAGGCACAAGGCAAATGGATCATCGGCACAGACGGCACTTTGGAAACGCCACTTATCAACGACGCCGATTGCGCTTACGTGATTTTTGACGGAAAGACCGCGCTTTGTGGCATCGAGCAGGCTTACAACCAAGGTTTGATCGACTGGAAAAAACCCGTTTCTTGTCATTTGTACCCGATCCGCGTGAAGGATTTTTCGGAATTCGCGGCCGTCAACTACGACGAATGGGATATTTGTGATCCGGCTTGCGCTTTGGGTAAGGAATTGGAAGTTCCGGTCTATAAGTTCGTCAAAGAAGCTTTGGTGAGACGCTTTGGCGAAGATTGGTACATGGAACTAGAGAAAGTCGCGCTGGAACACAAAAGCAATCCGCGCAGACGGTAAAAACCTTCACTGAAATATTCGGCGACAGTTTTCGTTATCTTTAGGGCTTCAACGAAAATTCCGCTTATGCAATTTACCGACAAGCGAAACGCGACGCGATGGGTTCTCATCGGCATTTCGTTCCTCACTGTTCTGGGCATCATTTGGCAAACGTATGTTTTCTTCAACATCTTCAAGACCGAAGAGCGTGCAAAAATGGAACTTTGGGCAGACAGTCTCAAGACTATAAACACCGCCGATCCTGAAACGCAGGATATCACTTTGCCTACCAAAATCATTCAGGAAAACAAGACAATCCCGATCATTCTTGTGCAGAACGAGACGATCGTGAGTCATCTCAATATTGGTGATTCGTTGAACGAACCTTCTGTAGATCAGCTTGAATCGACACTCGGCAAGTTCAAGAAAGAGAACGAACCCGTAAAAATGGAAATTGCGTCGGGAACTTTCCAATACTTGTATTACGGGAATTCAAAGTTGCTGAATCAGCTCAAATATTACCCGATTGCGCTTTTGCTGATCATTTTCCTTTTCGGATACGTGGTTTACAATTATTACCGCACTTCTAAATTGTCTGGACAGAACAAGCTTTGGGCCGGAATGGCCAAAGAAACCGCTCACCAGATTGGCACGCCATTGTCGTCTTTAGTTGGTTGGATAGAAATCATGAAAGCCGATGACGTAGA